>JAOZLI010000485.1 GCA_029934915.1 Desulfocapsa sp.
CAAAAAATACTACGAAACTTCCAGAATACGCGGACTGGAGCAAACCTCAAACCCTGCGAATTCCTAACTGAATAGTGCTGATAAGTAATGAGTAAAAAAAGAATAAAAGCAGAAAAGCAGCAGATCAGACGGGCTCCGTTTATTGCCATTTTTATTTTCTTTGTTCTGGGAGCTGTTGCCATCAGTTTTGGAGAACCGTCACGAGTCCTTGAGCAGGCGACACAGATCTGTTTATCCTGCATAGGAATAGGGTAGCCGTGGATTTTATACGTAAATGGGTTCAGGCTCTGTTTTTCCTTCTTACCAACGGCTATTGGAATTTTCCGGTAACAAGAGGAATATATCAGGGGCCGCTCAAGGTAATTTGCTCCCCTGGTTTAAACTGCTATTCCTGTCCGGCTGCCACCACCTTTTGTCCCCTTGGTGCTTTGCAGCAACTTCTTGGAGGTATTCGACTGGCCCTTGGTAATGGTCAGATGTATATGGGCCTGTATGTGGTCAGCGTCATGGGGATTATCGGTAGTTTTGTCGGTCGTATGGTATGCGGCTGGGCCTGTCCCTTTGGGCTCTTTCAGGAATTGCTGCATAAAATTCCATCTCCTAAGTTTGGGATCTGGCCGTTTTTACGCTACCTGAAATATGTTCTTCTTCTTTTTATGGTTATCCTTTTACCCCTCTTTGCCATCGATGCATTCAGTATGGGAGAGCCATGGTTCTGTAAATATTTTTGTCCAGCAGGTACACTTGAAGCTGGGCTTCCACTGCTTATTATGCAGCCAGGGCTACGGGCAAATCTAGGAGTACTTTTCCTGAATAAAGTTTTTTGGCTTCTTTTGTTTACCGGCTGGGCTGTTATTGCTAGCAGGCCTTTTTGCCGGACTGCTTGCCCACTGGGTGCGTTTTATGCGCTGTTTAGCAAAATAAAGCTGGTGAAGTTGCGTCTTGATAGTGACAGATGCACCAACTGTGAAGCCTGTCACCCTGTCTGCCCCATGGGGGTACGTTTTAATGAATCTCCCGATGATATGGAATGTATCTCCTGTCTTGCCTGCAGTAAGGCTTGCAACGTGGGTGCTATCAGTCTGGAAGTTGGAGGTGTCTCCATCGCCAAGCAACCTGTAAAGGCTCGATGAGCAACTACACAAAGATAGATATTCTTGTGGTTGAAGACGACGGGGATATGCGTGATTTTGTAGCCGAAGTATTGTCCGATGCCGGGTACAGCGTGAGCACCGCCCAAAACGGTGTAGAAGCCCTTGACAAACTTGGTGAAAAACCTTTCCCCATCGTTGTCTCCGACCTGAAAATGCCAGTTATGGATGGCATCACCCTTTTAGAGAAGATAAATGCACGGGATGTTGTAAAGCCTTTTGTGATCCTGATCACCGCATTTGGTGATGTGGATCAGGCTTTACAACTTATCAAGCGTGGTGCCTACGATTATATCATCAAGCCCTTTAAGATAGAGCAATTGCTTATCGCGGT
>JAOZLI010000486.1 GCA_029934915.1 Desulfocapsa sp.
ACAAAGCAATGATAATAGGCAATTTAGGCAATGACCCGGAACTCCGCTATACCCAAAATCAGACCCCCGTTGCAACATTTTCAGTGGCAAGCACTGAACGCTGGAAAGATTCTGATGGAAACAAACAGGAACACACGGAATGGCATCGTGTTGTTGTTTGGAAGGGACTTGCCGAAGTGTGCAATGAACATCTGAGTAAAGGCTCCAAGGTCTTTATTGAAGGAAAACTTCGCACGCGCAAATGGGAAGACCAGGATGGTAACATCCGCTATAGCACAGAGATTGTTGTACGAGATCTTGAGATGCTTGGCGGCAGGCAGGAAGAAACAGCTTCTCAGCCAAATGAGGAGAATGTTGAACCACCTATGCCTGATGATGTTCCATTCTAAAAAACGAATAAACATCGTATCCAATAAACAAAAAACTCAATCAGAGAAGGGCTCCAGGCGGCACATGCTACCGGGGTTCTTCCTGTAAGGAGAGAAAAAGAAAATGGCAAGACTCGAATCACAGGCAAAAGCAGGATTTTATCCCACACCGGATACGATATGCGATTTGCTGCAAACAAAGATCAATTATGAGGATGAAGCCAGGTTGCTTGATCCATGCTGTGGAAAAGGAAAAACTCTTTCCAGGCTGGCTAAAAGCAAATCTGAACTCACCACCTACGGAATAGAACTGGATCATCAGCGAGCCAATAAGGCACGTTCAAGATTGACAAAGGTATTATGGGGAGACGCTCTCACAGAAGTTCGACTTTCTCCTACTGCCTTTGGCCTTTTGTATCTGAACCCACCCTATGATGTTGCTGGAGGACAATACCTTGGTGGCAAGTCGCAACGCATGGAAACACTGTTTCTGCGACGGTATCTTGGTACTTTGCAACTGAAGGGCTATCTGATTCTGGTGATTCCCTATTACATCCTGCAATACTGCGCTAAAACCCTGAGTCGATATTTTAAACTTGAGGTGTTTGCTTTTCCGGAAGAAGAATTCCAGAGGTTCAAGCAGTGCGTGGTGATTGGCAGAAAAAAGATGCTTGTTCCCAGAGAGCAGGCTGAAACCACAGAGCTTATGTTACAGGATCTGGCAAAGATGGAACCAGAGGAGTTTCTGGATGCCGTATATTCTCTTGAGGATATGGTGTTATTAACAGTGCCGTCACCATTAAAGGTACTTGAAACCTTCAAGGCTAAAAAGACAGATCCATTGGAAGCAATTCCACGGATACGTAAAGCAGGGATTTTGAAAAATATCCTGGATGAACTTGCCCCAAACAAAAACAATAAGATCCGTCCATTAACTCCACTGGAAAACGGCCATATGGCCCTTATGCTGGCAGGAGGATATATGAACGGAGCCATAGAAAAAGATGGTCGGCAACTTGTCATTAAAGGTGTTGTGCACAAGTCTGAGGAAGTCATTAATGTTCGTCAAACTGAATCAGGCGGCACGATTACCACAAAGGACAAGTATAACCCCA
>JAOZLI010000487.1 GCA_029934915.1 Desulfocapsa sp.
ATATGCCAAGTTTAAAAGACGTACAAGATAAGATCGTAGGTGTCAAAAAGACATCCCAGATCACATCGGCCATGAACATGGTCGCCTCGGCTAAACTCCGTGGCGCCCAGGAGAAGATGGAAAACTTCGAACCTTATGCAAGTAAGTTTAACGAAGCTATGTCCAATCTCTCCGGTGGTGGCAATACTGACGCATTCCCTCTTATGGAAGTAAGAGAAGTTAAGAATGTTGAACTTGTTGTTGTTACCTCTGATCGTGGACTTTGTGGTTCCTTTAACTCAAACATCATCAAGCTTGCTGAGCGGAAGATGCGCGAGTATGAAGCTGACGGTAAAGAAGTAAGTTTTATCTGTGTCGGAAAGAAAGCAAATCAGGCACTGAAAAAAACTGGTAAGGTTCGTACAACATTTCTCGATATCATGGGCGATTTTCAGATGTTCAATGCCAGGGATATTGCACAGGAAGCTGCGACTAACTTTACCAATGGTGGAGCTGATAAGGTTGAAGTTATATACGGACATTTTAAGTCTGTGGCAGTACAGCGACCAGTTGCTCAGGATATGCTTCCCATCACCCCCATTGAGAGTGATGACGATGCAGAAACCGAAGCAAAATCAACTGCCCCATACATTTATGAGCCTTCAACAGAAGAGATCATGGATGTGATGCAACCCTTGTATCTGAATGTAACCATATACAATGCAATGCTTCAGGTTGGTGCATCCGAGCATGCAGCTCGAATGACAGCCATGGATAATGCGACTACTGCATGTAGAGATATTGTTAAGGATCTCACCCTTGTTTTTAATAAAGCAAGGCAGGCCGCAGTTACCGGCGAACTAATGGACATTGTTGGTGGTGCTGAGGCCCTTAAGGGATAATAACCATACGCAAATTTTCTTTTTTAATACTTTGAGGAGGGAGATATCCCGATGAGTGATCAAAACGTAGGAAAAATAACACGAGTAATTGGCCCCGTTGTCGATGTTGAGTTTGAAGCGGGAAAACTACCAAACATTTTGGATGCACTGTTTGTAACCAATCCAGGCATCAATGATGATGCTGATAACCTTGTTGTCGAAGTTGCTTTGCATCTTGGTGATAACGCTGTCCGCTGCATTGCAATGGATTCAACAGATGGTCTTGTTCGCGGCATGGAAGCACGTGATTCCACCGCTCCAATCACCATTCCCGTTGGCGAGCCTGCACTTGGTCGTATTATGAATGTTGTAGGACGTGCAGTTGATGGAATGGGTGATATCACATCTGAGAAGTCCCTTCCAATCCATCGTGATGCTCCACAGTTTACCGACCAGGACACCGAAGTTCGTGTTCTTGCAACCGGTATTAAAGTTATCGATCTCCTGGTTCCATTCCCCATGGGTGGTAAAATGGGACTGTTCGGTGGTGCTGGTTGTGGAAAGACTGTTATTATGATGGAGATGGTTAATAACATCGCCATGCATCATGGTGGAATTTCCG
>JAOZLI010000488.1 GCA_029934915.1 Desulfocapsa sp.
TGCTCAGCAGCCGATCACGTATGGAAAAAGTTGTTACCGATATTATCTTTGATTTCAGCGTTAAGCCCCGTCTCAGTTCTCAGGCAGGTAATGCAATCCTGGTTGCATCGTCCATATTTGAGGCCTGTCGTTATTATGAATTGTTTCAACATACAGAACTCAAAGGTAAATGTGCGGTGGTTACCTCTTATAATCCGCAAACACGAGATATCACCACTGAAGATACCGGTGCAAATACTGAAACGGATAAAGAGACATCTACAAAACGTATGATGAGTTACTTAAAAGTGTTAAACCGAATCTCGGAAAAAGCAAAACCGAGACCTATGAGGATGCAGTAAAAAAACAATTTGTTGAGGAGCCTGCCAATATGAAGCTGCTGGTGGTAGTGGATAAACTCCTTACCGGCTTTGATGCTCCCGGTTGTACGTATATGTATATTGATAAATCCATGCAGGATCATGATTTATTTCAGGCTATTTGCCGTGTGAATCAGATTTGAAAAGAATGGAGGGAGTTTGGTTTTGTAAGTTCTGGTTTCTGGAATTAGTCCTCCAGATCCAGTAAAAAATGACTGGCTGAGGACTGGACGATTTGGATCATTCAAATACCCTTCTTCAAAAACAAAAAAAGTACGATCACCTGGGAGTAATGTCAGTTGGCCAATGCGGGTTTGGGCTAACCATACATCTAAAATATCAGCCATCAGTCTTCCTCGTCGGGTTGCCATCTGGGGGTGTCTGTATCTTCACCGGTAAGAAGTGACCTAACAGCTGGCAACATAGAGCGTGGCACCAAGGTCAGCTCCAGATCAAGTATGCGAGCCATATCACTTAAGGTGGATAGTTGCGGATTGGTTAATTCCTGTTCAATCTTGGAGATATGACTTTGCGGCAATCCAAGCTTTTTTCCAAGTTCGGCCTGGGTAAGCCCTTTCTCCTGACGCGCAGACTTAAGACTTTGAATAATCTTGCTCATTAATATACGTTACGCCATATACGAATATCTGTAAATATATTTAAACATATAATAGGGACTTGCTCAAAATTATTTTTTTGCTTTTCTCACTGTCACGAATAATTATACACGCAATATTCCACTTATTTCATATAAGTAATCTCTGTCCACAGGGAAATAGCTGGGAGCCAATTTACGTTTTTTTATCGGTTACCCTTGTATCTAAGCACGGTCGCACCATAAACAGACACATTTACACCTTTCCCTAAGAATCCGGTGATCAGCAGGTTTTTTCGTCAAATTGGCATGGCTGATGAGCTCGGATCAGGTATGCGCAAGATGATGCGTTATTGCAAAATTTTCGGTGGTAAGGATCCGGAAATGATCGAAGGAGATGTGTTTAGAATTGTAGTGAAAGTTCCAGAATTCAAATCAAGCTCAAATCAGGAAAAAGACCACGATACTATTCGGACAGAACTAAGTTCAGGAATCAGGTTCTCAGGCCACTACTTGATGCAGGCTTCG
>JAOZLI010000489.1 GCA_029934915.1 Desulfocapsa sp.
GTAATATGTCAGGTTTTCCTGCCGAAATATATTGAAACAGCAGTACAATTAAGGAACGTATCATAAATAACTTTATTTCCAGTTCCTAATCGTTTTAACGCAAAGGAGTAAGCCATGGGAAAAACCATAGCAGAAAAAATATTTGATGCCCATTTACGAGATACCCCAACCCCTGAAAATATGGTGCTGGATCTGGATGTGGTATTATGTCATGAAATAACGACCCCCATCGCCATCATGGATCTGATGGAAAAGGGCATGGACAGAGTATTTGACCCGACCAAAATAAAAGCAGTCATTGACCATGTGACCCCTGCCAAGGATTCTAAAACAGCCATGCAGGGAAAAATCATGCGTGACTGGGCAAAGCGACAAAACATTAAGGATTTTTTCGATGTTGGCGAAAATGGAGTCTGCCATGCGCTGTTCCCGGAAAAAGGTTTTATCCGCCCGGGTTACACTGTTATCATGGGTGACTCACACACCTGTACCCATGGTGCTTTTGGTGCCTTTGCTGCTGGCGTTGGTACCACTGACCTTGAAGTTGGAATCTTAAAAGGTGTTTGTACATTTCGCAAACCACTGTCCATGAAGGTGCAACTTAACGGTGAACTGCAGACTGGCGTTTCTGCTAAAGACGTAATACTTGCTGTTATTAAAAAACTGACCGTAAATGGTGCCACAGACCGGGTTATTGAATTTGTGGGACCTCTTGTTGAGCAGATGAATATGGCAGCACGTATGACTCTTTGCAATATGGCAGTAGAGGCTGGAGCGACATCTGGCCTTTGTTATCCTGACCGGGTAACGGCGGAATATCTCTGGCCCTTCATAAAAGACCAGTACACAACCATTGATGCAGCAGTTGAAGAATTTACGGAGTGGCACTCTGACCCTGATGCTGAATACGTTGAAATCCTTGAATTTGACGTGGCAAACCTCGTCCCTCAAACTACCTACGGATATAAGCCTGACCATGTAAAAGATATTAAGGAGATGGAAGGAACTCCGGTGGACCAGATTTATATAGGCTCATGCACCAACGGGCGTATAGAAGATCTTCGCGAGGCAGCTGCCATTCTAAAAGACAAGAAAATTGCTCCCGGAGTCCGTGGAATCGTAACTCCCGCAACACCTGCCATCTATTCACAAGCGCTCGAAGAAGGTCATATTAAAGTCTTTATGGACGCCGGTTTTTGTGTCTTGAATCCCACCTGTGGTGCTTGCCTGGGTATGAGCTCAGGAGTACTTGCCGATGGTGAGGTTTGTGCCTCAACCACCAATAGAAACTTTAACGGCAGAATGGGTAAAGGCGGCATGGTGCATCTTATGAGTCCAGCGTCTGCAGCAGCAGCTGCTATTACCGGTACCATCACTGATCCAAGACAATTCCTGTAAGAGGACATACAATATGAAAACATTTGGCGGTCCAGCAGTATTGCTGGACAGAAACGATATAAATACCGACGAGATAATTCCTGC
>JAOZLI010000187.1 GCA_029934915.1 Desulfocapsa sp.
TTGATGAAGCGTCCCAAATACTTCTTCCCCAGGCATTGTTGTCACTTATTCATGGGAGAGGGAACTATCTTTTGCTGGGCGATGTCCGCCAGCTGCCGCCAATCATCCGTTCGCAAGCTGGTGATTTGGAGGCAGGAGAAGAATCTGTTCGTTTGTCTGTCTTGGAATTGTTGCTCAAACACTATCCACATCAGAATCAGGTATTGGATACAACATACAGGATGAATGATACGATTTGTCGTTTCCCCAGCAAGACCTGGTATAAGAACCAACTGATCCCGGCCAGTGAAATTGCCGAAAACCGTTTGCAGTTAAGGCCTTCAACAGAAAATGATCTGATAGACGAAATAATTGATCCTCAAAAACCTGTGGTGCTGGTGGGAATAGATCATCACGATTGGAGTGAGGCTACCGGATTGGAAGCAGATTTGCTGGCCGCGATCAGCCATCGTCTGCTGACCAGCTATGGAATAGACAATGATCAGGTGGCAATAATCTCACCTCATCGCGCTCAAAATAATAGTATCGCCGAAAGTCTCGCTGGTCTGCTAGGCCATGATGATCTACCGGTAATTGATACGGTGGAACGTATGCAGGGAGCGGAAAGGGATGTGATTCTTTTTGGCTTTGCCTGCACCGAGTATGATCAGATGTTCTCGGAGTTTTTGAATAATCCTAACCGCTTTAATGTGGCCCTCACCAGAGCGAGGCGTAAAGTCATTGTGGTGGGCAACAAAATCTTCTTTGAATCTCTTGCCGCAACGGAAAAACAGCTTTCTGACAATGCTTGTTTTAAGGAGTTTGTCGAGTATTGTCGGGAGAAAGAGTGTTATTTTGAGTTTGAAGAGAATACCGTAAAGTAAAAGTGGATATCGCTTTTCTGTGGAATCTTTTCACAATTCCCGGTCAAAAAGAACGAGGATCTTCCTGCGCAAACAGCCTTTTGTCGGGATCCTCCAGTGAGGCATAGGGCTTGTCTGCAAAGATCTTCTTTGCAAGAGTGGGCTTTCCCGACTGCCTGGGACCAGTAATAGTTACAATGGGTAGGTTGGCTTACAGCAAGATCCTTTGGCAGATTTTTTTAGTTTCCTTCCTGAGGATAAGAGCATTGAAATGCGTTGCTAGAATTTTAGTAATCTGCTATTTTCAGGTACTTACAAAAAATAATCATTCTGCATATTTTCCCCCCAAAGAAAGAGAGTAAAACCATGGATAACGAAGCATATCTACAAGAAAAACAAGAACAGTTAAAAACAGTCCTCAGCCCGTATCAGAAAGAGCTGAACCGTGGTCAGAAGTTTGCCGATTTCTTGAAGCAATGTGTGAATTGTGCCAGCCGTGATGATTTTTTGCGGCTGGATGAATTGTTGAACAGTAAAATGGCAAAAACGCTTGTTGAAGAAGAGGCGCTAGCAGAATGCGAACCATTGCTGGATAGTCTACGGGAAGATGCCAGGGAAAAAGTTGAACGATACCGCCTGGAATTTGTGGAGGCCTTGGTTCGGCGGGGTGAAGAGGCGGGGCTTGATATTGAGATTGATTTTCCCCGTTTTTCTATACTCAAAGGAATTGATGGTGAGATAGCCTTTGCCGATCGCAGTACCACCATCAACAAGAAAGTCATGAAATCCATTGATCCTCGTCGAATTGTGGCGGCGCTTGGACGGCTGAAAAAACAACTCTATGACAAACCCTTTGATCCACGGAAATATGTGGAAAGCCTGTTCGCAACCTATGCAAAGATGTGTAAAAACGATAATACCCCCATGGGGGCGGACATTCCCATTCTAGATTTTTATTTGGAATATGTTATCGCTTCGCAGAGCAAGGTGTTCTTTTCCAATATGGAGAAAGGTAAATTCCGTGGCTACAGCCTGGAACAGTTCAGTGTGGATGTGTGGCGTTGTTTTGAGTCGAATTGTACCGCAACGTCCAAAGGGATGAATTTTCGCTTGACTCCCGGACGCAACTATTCGCTCTGGCTGCTGGATAGTACCGGAGAAAAGAAACAGATAGGCTTCATTTCCTTTCAGGAGAGTGAGTAATAATGAATGGAGGAGAGATTGCAGACTTAGAACCTTTTCAGGCACGCTCCATTATAGAAGAGATGCGTAAGGGCAGTGTTCCGGCCGAGTATGTTTCGTTCTTCACCGTGGGACGGGATAATTGGCTGACTTTTATTGAAGATGATCTGGTGAACTATATTGCAGAAGGTGGTGCCAAGGTTCGTTTTCTGCACGGCAGCTATGGCGATGGCAAGACTCATTTTATGTCTGTAATACGTCATATCGCGCTGAAACAGGGTTTTGCTGTCTCCTTTGTGGTACTTACTCGTGATGTACCTATTCATAAATTTGAAGCTGTTTACCAGGCAATTGTCCAGCAATTGAGTGGAAAATTTGAAGGAACCGGGATCCGCAGCCTCCTCAATCACTGGCTGGATAGTTTGGCGGTAAATGATACGTTTCCAGACGCAAAACAAATTACTGGCCTTGCCGAAAGCCTGCGTAATCTGCCTGGTATGAATGTAAATTTTGCCAATGCTCTTGTTGCTCTGGTGAAAAATCGTTTTCTGCCTCTTGAGGGTGAAGAGTTACAGGAAGAACGCATTGATGCCCGGGAAACGCTTTTCCGCTGGTTTGAAGCCGGTAAAATGACGAAAAAGGAGATAAAGCCCTTTTCCATTTTTGAAGTGGTTAGCAAAGCAAATAGCAAGCAGATGCTTAATTCTTTGAATAGCTTTCTGCGCTTTTACGGTCACAAGGGTATTATCCTATTACTGGATGAACTGGAAACAGTTATTGTACAAGGTAAATCCATTCGTAACGCTGCCTACGAAAACGTACGGCTTCTTATAGATAACACCGAACAGGCCTCATGTTTTCACATCTTTTTTGCAATTATCCCTGAGGTACTCTTAAATGAAAATGGTTTTAAATCATATGATGCTCTGTGGAGCAGAGTACGTTCAATTGGGCAGCAGGGTAAGCAATTAAATTATCGCGGGGTGTTGGTCGATTTGCATCGTACTCCATTAAAAACAGAAGAATTGGTCAACCTGGGGCAATCCCTGCGGCAGATTCATCAGATTTCCTATCGTTGGGATGCCACCGAGTCGGTTCCCGATGGAATATTGGAGGAAATCTGTGCAAATCAAAAAAAGATGGGTTTACTCAGCGAAGTTAGATTGTATGTCAAGCAGGTGATCCTTTTGCTGGATATGGCTGAACAGGGCATAGACGTTGTAAATAAACTGGATCTTGACGAGCATATCGTCAACAGTCAGCAGGAAATGGAGCAGGAAAAGGTAGAAAAGTTACAGCCGAGCTGGGATAATTAGCGTTATGGATATGGATGAATTTTCCAGTGTGTTGAATGGTTGTGATAACTTTTTGTTGCGAAGAGCTGTTGAACGGTTGCGGGAGGGGCTTTTTGACCCTTTTGCCGTGCAGTTGTTGACGGCCAGAGAATCACAGTTAAATAAGGTGTTTGATACTGGAGTAAAAACGCTTGCCCGCAATGAATCACCCCATCTTTGTGTTTGTGGATCCTATGGTCAGGGAAAATCCCATAGCTTGACCTACCTCCGCGAGCGTGCTCGTAAGCAGGGTTTTGTTAGCAGTTTTATCAACCTTGATCCAAGAGAAATTCCATTTCATGATTTTCGGCAGGTTTACCGGGCATTAGTGGAGAGTATTCGCTTTCCGGATAGTGATGATACCCTGGCGCAATATTGGAAAAAATGGAATAAAGAGCACACCGGAGCTGATTGTATTCCTGATTCCATGCCTCATTTTTTTAAATCTGTCTTAACGGCTCTTGCCAGTAAAAATCTGCGACTCAGTCAAAAACAAAAAACCTTGAAAAAGCATGCCACCTTCCGGCCCCGCGAGTTTCCCTGGATGTTGGCAAATGCCTTGAAGGGTGAAGTTTTACCGGTGTTTCGTTTACGTCACGCTCTAAAATATCGGGAGGTGCCGTTTTATAAAGACGCTTCCTTGGTGTGTAAAGGTTGGGAACCTTATTTTCAGGCTGTATGTAGTTTTGCGGAAATGTTCCGGAATATGGGTTTCAAGGGGTGGGTACTGTTCTTTGATGAAGGCGAGTCCATTGTTCAGCGGCCTGTTAATATTCGTCGGAAAAGTTATACTATTCTGGATCGGTTCTTTGCACCAGTATCTTCTCGGGCGGGTCTTTATCCGATATTTGCCTTTACTAATGATTTTTTTATGCAGGTACGTGGTGAAGATTATGACAGGGTCGTTATCAAAAATGAGCAGGAACAACCTTATTTTGAAAAGGATTATGGTGAGTCATGGAAGCAGTTAACCTGTCACAATCTGCATGATCTTGTAGCACAGGATTGGCAGAAGTTGAGTAAAAAACTGATCTGTCTTCATGCAGGCGCCTATGCCTGGAAGCCTTCGGATCAAACCATTTCCGACATAACGACTGCTGCAGCAAAGGCAACGGTCGGGCAGGAAGCCAGGTTGAAAATAAAAGCTCTGGTTGAGCATTTGGATCTTATGCAGCAGGAAATCGTACTACGAGTTTCCTGAAAATATCATAATTGATGGCATTGTAAAAAGACCACACTCACCATGAAGGGCATGAAGGGCATGAAGTTAAAAGACTGCTTAGCTGTTATTTTTTTCTTCATGCCCTTCATGTGCTTCATGGTAGAATAGGTTTTTACGACGCCATCATAATTAATACGTCATACAGAGAGTTCTCCCATGTTTGAAACGAAACTACAGACCGAAATTCAGAACAAAGTAGGCAAAAAAATAGCACCGTTATTTTCCAAATATGATATGGATTTCAGCAGTCTTGAATCCGCTATGAAATGGAAACCCATTGTGCTTATCATAGGCAATTATTCCTCTGGCAAATCCACCTTGATCAACGAAATTATAGGTGAGGATATCCAGCGTACCGGCCAGGCGCCCACCGATGATGCCTTTACCATTATCACTTCTGAGGGGCGCGATAAGCCTCCGGAAGTTCCCGGATCAACGCTTATTCATGACCAAAAACTACCCTTTGGTAAATTCAGGGAATTTGGAGAGAAACTGAGCTCCCACCTCTGCCTGAGAAATGTCGATTCACCTGACTTTGAGAACATGGCTATCATTGATAGCCCGGGAATGCTTGATGCTACATCGGAAAAAGATCGTGGTTATGACTACATGGAGGTGCTGGGTGAATTTGCCAAAATGGCCGATCTCATTGTCCTCATGTTTGATCCCCATA
>JAOZLI010000490.1 GCA_029934915.1 Desulfocapsa sp.
GTACTATACAAACATGGATAGGAAAATATTTCAAAATCTCGTTGCCATTGCAGGCAAAAAACATTGCAGCAACTCGCCGGAAGAGATGCACTGCTACTCTTACGACAGCAGCAAACAGACCTTTTTACCAGATGCTGTGGTTCGACCGGACACCACCGACCAGATCATTGCCATCATGCAGCTTGCAACCAGGCACAAAATCCCCGTAGTAGCCAGGGGGGCTGGAAGCGGAACAACCGGAGGGGCACTCCCCATTAACGGTGGAATCGTTCTTTCCACTGCACGCATGAACAACGTTCTCGAAGTGGATAGTGACAACCAGATTGCCATCGTCCAACCCGGTCTTATTACAGGTGAATTTCAAAATCTGTTAAAAAAACAGAACCTGATGTACCCGCCAGATCCTGCCAGCCTCAAATTTTGTACCATTGGTGGGAATGTTGCGGAATGCGCCGGTGGACCATCTGCTGTGAAATATGGCGTCACCAAAGACTCCATCATTGGTCTTGAAGTGATTCTTGCAAATGGTGAAATCCTCAACACCGGAACACGAACAGAGAAAGGTGTAGTTGGCTACGATCTCACTCGCCTGTTTATTGGCTCTGAAGGTACACTTGGTATCATCACCAAAATCATCACCCGCCTGCAAACGCTGCCAGAGGCGAAAGAGACTTTCCTTCTCACATCAGATTCCCTTGAACAAACAACAAAACTGGTCACCACTATCCTTCAGCGCAACATTTCACCCTGCACCCTGGAATATATGGATCGCACCGCCATCCGAATTGTTTCCGACCTGCTCCCAAACCACCAACTGCAAAACATTCAGGCCATGCTCATCGTCGAAATTGACGGCAGTACACAGCAGGTAAAAGAGCAATGCCAGCGCCTGAAGGAATTAATAAAACAAGAGCCACATTGCAAACTGCAACAGGCCACAACAGAGAGCGAGATAGAAGAAATCTGGAAAGCAAGACGATCAATATCTCCTGCCTGCTTCAAACTAAACGCCTCCAAAACCAGTGAAGATGTTGTTGTTCCGCGGAGCAAAATTCCAGAACTCGTCAGTTTCTGTGAAACAATGGCCCTGCAACTGCAATTAACCATCCTTACATTCGGTCATGCTGGTGATGGCAACATCCATGTCAATATGATGACACAGGACGACTCCGCTGCCGAACAAAAAAAAGCACTGACCGCCAAAACATCACTTTTCACGAAAGTACTTAGTATGGGCGGGACTCTTTCGGGAGAACATGGTGTGGGGATAACAAAATCTGATTTTATTCGTATGGAATTGGATGACACTAGTATCAGGATTATGCTACAACTCAAGGGGTTGTTTGACCCGGACAATATTCTTAACCCTGGGAAGATTTTTCCTGACATCCCTCCAGCGAAACAATAGCACACTAGAAAACGGGTTCAAGGTCTGCTCCAGTTCGCTATAACTGTAAATTCCTTGATTTCCTAGGTT
>JAOZLI010000491.1 GCA_029934915.1 Desulfocapsa sp.
AACAGCAAGGCCATAGCGTACGATATTTCGACTGTTTTGTCTATATTTCGACGCTCGTCTGAAATATTCTCTCCTCCATATAGCAGGACACTTACAAGAAAGGCGTGTTTACCAGCTGTTAAGAAGTTTTTGATAAAACATCTCGATAGGCATAAATTTTGCTTAATGAAAATAGTGAAGCTGTAAAAATACATCAAAATTTTCCTGTCTCCCATGAGCGGCAGGGCACAAAAAACACAAGATGGATTGTATTCATCAATTTAAAAAGGCACAAAACATGAAGAAACAACTTTTGGGGACACTTATTGTATCCTCGCTGGCCGTGATGGGCAGTATGGCATATGCCAGCGACATCATACATGATGCCGAGTATGAAATACTTGAGGCTCAGAATGGTGAAAGATGGAGTGCTGAGGACAAAGTCCTTGATAAAAAGCTTGCTGAACTTCGCAAGAAATTTGGTAAAGCACCGAACATCATCCACATCATGTGGGATGATATGAAATACGGGGCAATCGGGCACCCGATGCTCAATAATGTTACTGGTTATAAGTCGCCAAACATTAACAAAATAGCGGAGGAAGGAATGACCTTCACCCGTATGTACTCCGAACCTTCGTGTACTCCCACCCGTGTTGCTGCAGCAACAGGTCGTCAGCCGGTACGAAGCGGTATGATCTTCCCGATCTTCCCCATCCATCAAATGGGGCTGCCGGCTTCTGAAGTAACCATTGCCGAAGTATTAGGTGATGATTACAACACCGGCTTCTTTGAGAAATCACATTTTGGTGATGTGGAAGAGTCCTACCTGCATAACCAGGGATACGATGAGGCCATTTTTACCCTTTACAACCAGTTTGCCGGCCAGATGTTCACTCCCGAGGCAGAAAAGGAATTTTATACCGTTGGCTGGTCAGATGATGAGTTGAGCCCTTACGCCCTTGACAAGAAATTTCGACCCAAAGAATGGGTCTGGGCTGTAGAAGGTTTCGAGGGACAGAAAGGTAAAGAAGTATCAACACCCACCGTTGCTGCTGAATATCACGAATTCAATACGATGGTGTATGGCCGGGTAAAACAGTTCATCACAAAACATGCCGACGATGACAAACCATTCCTGTTGGATTGGTGGCCTAATGTAATAGAATGGTTCTCTGAAGAGAACTCTCCTAAACAAACTCGTCATGGCTCACCCAGCTCCGAAAGTTTTTATAGATTTGATAAGAAAATTGGCGAGATTGTGGCTCTCACCAAAAAACTTGGTATTGCTGAGAACACTCTGATTGTACTCATGGCTGATAATGGCCCAATGGCAGAGGTTTGGCCTGATACATTTCATAATCCCGGCATTTTTCGTGGTGGAAAGAATGACTATCTTGAAGGTGGGGTGCGTGTTCCTGCATTTGCCTATTGGCCTGGTGTCATAGAAAAAGGCGCTGTTGTCCACGACATCGTACATGTAGCTGACCTGTTCAC
>JAOZLI010000492.1 GCA_029934915.1 Desulfocapsa sp.
GAAGTAACAAACATCCCCTGCTCTTTCCCGGGATCTTTTGTTATTATATTAATAACGCCGGTTAAGGCATTTGATCCCCAGGCTGCACCGCCGGAACCACGTACAATTTCTATCCGTTCTATATCTTCCATCATCAGCGCAAGAGAAGAGAACTCAGGGCCGCCAAAACCGGGACTATCAGCTGGCATACCATCCACCAGAGTCATCATTCGATCTGAGAACAGACCTTCCAGACCATGTATTCCAATACCGTATCTATTACGATCCATCCTAACGACATCAACACCGGGAACATAGCGAAGGGCTTCTTCAATAGACGTGTGGCCACCATAATGAAGATCATCAGCGGTGAGAACTGTGACAGGAACTGCGGACATATTTTCTGCATGTTTTACACGCGAGGCAGAAACAACCAGATCCATATCCTGAAACAAAAGTAACTCATCTGCTTCATTAAAAGACACGCTTGCCTGTGCCATAGAAGACGCAGCAAAAAGAAAAAATATAAAAGAAGAAAAAACAGACTTCAGTGAAACCATGAAACCTCCATTTACCATCCGGCCATTTACCGAAATGTAGAGTCTTTTGTATAAGAAAGAAAGAATATACTTCAAATATTTTTTTTTGCAAATTGATAACGTTAGGACAGTCTTTGTCTTGACTCTTGAGGCGTTGCTCGGTAAATTCCTTTAAGAAATGTTTCCTTTTACTACTTTACTTTTACCTTAAATAATTATGAGCCTTGATCCGTTTCCAAAACCGTTTTCATGCAAAGAAAAACCAACTATCGAGTATCCCTGTTCCTGGACCTACAAAGTCATTGGAATGAATGAAAAAGATCTCACTGCAGCCATTAAAACTGTTATTGGAACAGACAATCTGCTTATCACCAGATCCCATACCAGTTCCGGTGGCAAATACATTAGTTTAAATGCGGAAATAATAGTAAAAGATGATGAATCAAGGCTTATGGCCTACCAAAACCTGAAAAACCATGCAGCTGTGAAGGTGGTATTATGACCAAAGAAAATAAAGATTCGCGGCTTGTCCCCATTCTTCGTGAAGGGGTGGCAGTCATACAAATGATTTTTTTCAAAAGCCTTAAACCTGTTATAAGTAAAAAACACCCGGAGCTTGACGCTACTGCACAAACCATGCTGACCGGCGCACTTGTTAACGAGGTATTTGGCTCCCATAACACAGAAGAAAAATTCCTGGCATTTCATAAACAACACCGTGGCACCATCGAGCAGGAGCTTATGGCACTTGCTACAGAGCTCCCACAACTGGTGAATCCACTTGCTGATGCCCTTCGAATTCAGGCTCTATGCGACAATCAGGAAGAACTTGATTCAACGGATGTTTTAAAACTGGCTGACAGTTACAAGCTTCTTCCTGCTGATAGGGAGGTTCCTCTTCCATCTGCCTTTATGGAAACCGTCAGAACCATGGGTGCGGTACATAAACTTATT
>JAOZLI010000188.1:0-1889 GCA_029934915.1 Desulfocapsa sp.
TTTGTTTCAGTAGGCTTGCTGGTGGCCAATTTGATCGAATCCCTGAACTGGACGAACCGGATGGCTATCCTGGCACGGCCTTTGATTCGACTAGGGAAAATGTCAAGTGTTACCGGTGCCAGCTTTTCCATGGCCTTCTTTTCCGGAGTTTCAGCCAATACCATGCTGGCCGAGGCCTTTGACCAACAAAAAATCGACAAGAAAGAGCTGGTGCTCGCCAATCTTTTTAACTCCTTACCGAGGTTTTTTTTACATTTACCCACGGTATTTTTCTTAACTGCACCCTTTATTCATGGTGCCGCTTTTTTGTATGTGGGGATAACCTTCAGCGCTGCAATGCTACAAACATTGACGGTGGTACTTATCGGACGCCTTGTATTAACCGGCGGATCCGATGATATCAAGATGCAGCAGCGAAAAAAGACAACTTTGAGTGAAGCCTGGAAAAAGAGCCTGAAACGATTACGGAAAAGAATCCCTAAAATTTTAAAATTTTTGGTACCGATCTACGTTCTATTCTTTATCCTGGGGCGTTACGGTGTTTTTCAGCAACTGGAAGAGATAGCAGCAGGAAACATTCTGTTTAGTTGGCTGCATCCACAAAGTCTGTCCATCGTGGTTCTTCATGTAACAGCAGAGTTTTCTGCAGGTCTTGCTGCAGCCTCTGTGTTACTGGCCGATAACAGTCTTACGTCTCGTGAAGTTGTACTTGCCCTGCTTGTGGGAAATATTATGTCGGCCCCCATCCGGGCAATACGCCATCAGTTTCCTTATTATGTTGGGATTTTCACCCCAAAACTTGCAACACAACTGGTATTCGTCAGTCAACTGACACGGGCAGCAAGTATTATTATTATTGGCTGGCTATACTTCCATTTGAGTTCCTAAATGATCCATGTAAAAACATACAAATATACTTTGCTTTTGCTGGGACTGTTCATTGTCACCGGACTCACAATTATTGTCTCATCTGGTATGGGCTATATGCAGATTCCTGTGATAGAGATTGTTCAGGTTCTGCTTGCCAATATTACAGGCAATAAAGACATCCTCGAAACCATGGACAAGGCAGTCCCCTTTGTAGTGATGGATGTACGTTTGCCCCGAATTCTCACTGCAGCGCTGGTTGGTGGAGGTCTTGCCATGAGTGGCGTAGTATACCAGGGGATTCTGCTCAACCCGCTTGCAGACCCTTATACTTTGGGTGTTTCATCGGGTGCCGCATTTGGCGCGTCTCTTGCGTTGCTTGCCAACCTTGTTCTTCCCGGCGTTATGTCTGTTCCACTCTTTGCCTTTGCAGGTGCCGTTGCCACCCTTTTTATCGTCCTCCATCTTTCAAGTTTTCAGGGACAGATATCTGCCAATACCCTGATTCTTTCAGGTGTGATCGTTGGCGCGATTCTCTCTGCCGGTATCAGCTTTATTAAATATCTGGCCGATGAACAGGTGGCAGTGATTATTTTCTGGCTTATGGGCAGCTTTGCCTCACGAAGCTGGACAGATGTTGCTGTGGTTGCTGTGGCCGTTTTTATTGGAATGCTGATTACAATTTATTATGGCCGGGATTTAAATATCATGAGCCTTGGTGGCCGTTCTGCTGATTCCCTTGGAGTAGAGACAGCCAGAACCCGTAAAATTCTTTTAGTAACTGCCTCCATGGTTGCAGCAATCTGTGTCGCTGTTTCCGGTATCATCGGCTTTGTCGGATTGATCGTTCCGCATCTTATGCGTTTTGTGGTGGGACCTGACAATCGTAAATTGCTTCCGGTTTCTGTCTTTGCCGGTGCCACCTTACTTCTTATAGCCGATACTGTTACCCGTGCGGTACTCCCTGCGGAGGTTCCCATTGGGGTCTTGACAGCACTTATTGGCGGTCCGTTTTTTTGTGT
>JAOZLI010000188.1:1989-5231 GCA_029934915.1 Desulfocapsa sp.
AGACCTCGCAAGAATGGTCGCCCTGGTTCCTCAAAACTTTAATATCGGTTTTGACTACAGCGTGGAAGAGGTTGTACTTATGGGCCGACATCCCTATATCCATCGTTTTGCGTCTCCTTCCGAAGAAGATTGGAATCGTGTGGAAGAGGCCATGGATACCATCGGTATTCTCCACTTTGGTAAACGTTCCATTATGGAGTTATCCGGCGGGGAAAAGCAACGAGTGGTGGTGGCGAGAGCTCTTGCTCAGAATACGCCATTCCTGCTCTTTGATGAGGCGACTTCCAACCTGGATATTCGCTACAGTCTGCAGATTTTTAAACGAGTGAAAACCCTTGTGGAACAGGAAGGGCGAACGGTGATTGCTGTGATTCATAATCTTAATTTCGCAGCAGCTTACTGCGATGAGATTATATTTATGAAGGACAAACGAGTCTATACAAGCGGCGCTGTTGATGATGTGATGACTGCGGAAACAATTACCGAGGTGTTTGGGGTGGAAAGTGAGGTGCGGCGGGACTCTTTTAACGGCATGCGGCAGTTGTCTTATAAATACCTGTAAAAGAGAATGTCGAATATCGAACAAGGAATATCGAATTTCGAAGTATCCAAAAACGTTCACGGAATAATTACCATGCGAATACTGTTTTTACTCACTACGATTTTTATATTTGTCTCTTCTGCTATAGCTGCGGATATCCAGACATACAATCGCATTATATCACTCTATTCTGCACACACAGAAAACCTGGTGAGCCTTGGTGCAGGCGATCAGATTATTGGAATATCCACCTCTGATGATTATCCCGAAGAGATCTTAACTAAACCACGATTCTCCTATAGGGAAGATGCTGAAAAATTTATTGCAGCAAGACCTGATTTGGTGCTGGTTCGACCAATGATTGAGCGTTCCTATCCGCAATTGTTGGACAAATTACGGCAGGCTGGAATAACTATTATTTCCTTGCAGCCCACCTCGATGGCCGGAATTTATGAGTATTGGAAGAAACTAGGGCGATTGGCTGGAAAAGTAACAAACAGCGAAATCATGATTGATTCGTTCAAAAAGGCATTGGCAGAGTCCGAAAAACAGACTGTAACTGTGGTCATGGAGAAACGACCACGGGTCTATTTTGAAGCCATTCATAAAAAGATGAAAACCTTTGCTCCCCAGTCCATTGCTATTTTTGTTTTGGAACAGGCGGGAGGCTTGAATATCGCGGATGATGCCACACAGATGCGCAAAACAAATATTGCCGCATACAGTAAGGAACATATCCTCTCCAAGGCTGAAGATATTGATGTTTTTATTGCGCAGCATGGCAGAATGAATCCGGTAAACAAAGAGATGATACTGCAGGAACCGGGGTTTATGGCTATTAAGGCAGTGCGTGAGGGCCGGGTGTTTTTGATTGAAGAGCAGTTGGTCTCACGGCCGACGTTGCGTATTTTGGATGGAATACGAAAAATACATGGTTTCTTGTACTAAAGGTTCACCATGAAGAGCATGAAGAACATGAAGTTAAAAGATTAATTTTTATTTTTTCTTCATGACCTTCATGTTCTTCATGGTTGAAAAGATTTTTACAAATCCAGTGTAGGTTGTGGTTGAGTGTAGCGAAACCCAACATCGCAGCAAATGTTGGGTTTCGCTACACTCAACCACAACCTACCATGTCCCGATTCATATATTAAGAACTGTATTGAATAGTAACAAAAAAATGACAAAAGCAATAATCATCGCAGGAACCCAAAGCGGTTCTGGAAAAACAACGGTTACTCTCGGGCTGATGGCAGCGTTTGCCAAAGCCGGGAAAAAGGTTCAGCCGTTTAAGTGTGGCCCTGATTTTATCGACCCGAGTTTACATAAACTGGTTACCGGCAGGATTTCCCGCAATCTTGATCTGTGGATGGCTGGAGTTGAATTTACCAGACAGACTTTCGCTCGCCACAGTCAACTCACTGATATTTCAGTAATAGAAGGGGTTATGGGCATGTACGATGGTGGACTGTCCTCCTCGGCTTCCCTGGCAGAACACCTGAATATCCCGGTAATACTGGTGCTTGACGTGCGAGCCTCTGCCGAAAGTGCTGCCGCTGTACTGATGGGTTTTGAAAGCCTGAACCCAAATGTATCGCTGGTTGGGGTGATCCTTAACCGGGTGGCAAGTCCCCGTCATTTACAGTTAGTAAGTGATGCCATCAAGAAACATTGCCGTGCTGAGATACTTGGCTATCTGCCGTCCAAGGTGCAGTTCAGTATTCCTGAGCGTCACTTGGGGCTACATATGGGAGAAGAAGATCCCATTAGTGCTGAAGCGGTTCTTCAACTCGCGGATACCATACAAGAGTATGTTGACATTGATCGTTTACTTGAAATTGCTGCAATTGACCAAGTTACTGAAAAAACGAAGAGCGAAACACTCTCCACGCCTTCTGTACGCATTGCAGTTGCACGGGACAAGGCTTTTTGTTTTTATTACGAAGAAAATCTCGAACTTCTGCAACGTTTTGGTGCAGAGCTCGTTTTCTTTTCGCCTTTGCAAGACCAGGAGCTACCCGATAATATTCAGGGGATATACCTGGGTGGCGGCTATCCGGAACTCTACGCTAAGCAGTTAAGTACTAACAAAACAATGCGTTACGCTCTAAAAAACTGGGCAGACAATGATGGCGTTATCTATGCTGAATGCGGTGGTTTTATGTATCTTACAAAAAGCATTGTCGATAGCAATAAAGAGGTTTATAAAATGGCGGGAGTTTTTCCGCTGCAAACACGTATGCAGGGACGACGTGCCAGTCTGGGTTATCGTGAGGTTCGTTTGCAGGAAGAAGGGCTGTTTGGGACTGCGGGAACGGTTCTTCGTGGTCATGAGTTTCACTACTCCAGCATTGACGAGAACAAGAGTTCCATACCCAAACTATATGCTGTAAATAACGATACAGAAGAAGGCTACCAATACAGGAATGTGCTCGGGGGTTATATGCACCTGCATTTTGGCTCTAACCCGGAAGCTGTAAAAACGTTCATCCATAAATGTATGACGAGCTCTCAAAAACCTATTCAACCATGAAGGACATGAAGATCATGAAGAAAAAAATGACAACAAGTCTGTCTTTTAACTTCATGATCTTCATGTCCTTCATGGTAACTTTTGTCTTTTTACAATACCATCATGGTTGATGAGCTCTATATAAACAGGAAAAAATATGACGATTCATATTCAAAAAATAGGTCCCAC
>JAOZLI010000493.1 GCA_029934915.1 Desulfocapsa sp.
GACGCAAACGGAGAACACTGCCCTGGCCGTTTTTTCCTTGGATCAAACGTTCAGGCAGCAGGTCGTAAAGCCATGAAAGGGGCGAATTAGCTAATTCCAGCCATTCTTTCCCTGGAATAAATTTTTCATTTGCTGTTGATGCAGCAAGGATATCTTCAAGCTCTATGGTGGCATCACCCATGCCGTAATGGCAGGAGAGATAACACCATTCACGGTCTTCGTCGAATGATTTTATGACCAGTTCCCGAGGGAGAGAAACTGTTTTAATCTCCAAAATGGCCTGGTCAACACTGTTATCCGGATGCTGAAGGGCAGCACTGTTTTGTTGCAGGAACTGGGGAATCAGGTCGGTCGCAATGGTGAACTCCTGTGACTGTTTCTGAGTACGTTTGGCAAAATCAAACAGATCCGCCTGACCACTGTTATCAGGATGCTTGATTATTCCCTTCCCGAATTGCTTTTGTATTGGAACAAAGCCTTTTTCAGGGAGATAATAACAGGAGCCCATTTTTTGCTCTTCAAGTTCACTGGCTGGGGTGAGGCTGCCAGCATCCATGCGAAGCGAGGGGATAACCTGAATAGCTCCGGATGGAAGAAAACCCACCTGAAAACATTCTTGTGCAGGCGAAAGGATGGTCACATCCAGGCCATAATCACGCAATGATGACAGAAGCTCCCAGGTTCGGTTTTTAGGAGGAGTGATGACAATCTCTGTTTCATCCTTCTCCATCACCAGAGCGATCATTTTTTTGTCGGTCTCATAGCGCAGAGCAGGCAGGGCACCATTGGCCCGTAGTGCAAAGTCGCGACAGATCCAGCTCCAGATTGATGCGTCACGTTTGCTGCCTCGTGTTTCAGTGTTGTTGTATAATAATTCAGATTCGTTGTTAGTGAGAGTCAGGTTTTTCATCTCATTACGAAGGGATTGAAGAGCTTCTTCCTCTCCTGTTTCTGCCTGGCCAGTAAAAAAAGTTTTCCACTGTGATTCCATGAAAGATGACAGCTTCACCCTGATTCCCTCTTGCCCATTCTCTTTTTTCAGCTTAAAAATATCATCTTGTAAGCTGTGAATTGGTTTTCCTGTCTGGCGACTAAGCCAGTTATATAGGAACTCTCCTATCTGACTCCAGCCGTTTTCTTGGAAATGAAGAGGCATTGGGAAAATATTTCTTTCGTCTCCTTCCCTCGTAATGAGACTGAGTATTGTGAGGGCTGCAAGATGCGGGCAGGGTTTGTTGTCTCCGGCAACTCTTGGCCCGCAGTGTTGGCAGGAATGTTCCTGCAGGGTGAAGCCCTGTCTGATGTTGGCAGTGGTCTTAAATAATATATGCAGCGGATGGGAGCCATCCAGCAGCCCGGCAGCAGCATGACGATAAAAGAAGAAATGATGGATTTTTCCTTCACGGATCAGATCCAGGCCTTCCTGTAGACATTTCTCGTCAAACCATGGACGCAGGAATGCCTGAAGA
>JAOZLI010000494.1 GCA_029934915.1 Desulfocapsa sp.
TAGAGTATTCGGTAGTTGAGCCAGATGAGGAAATAAACTTCCCACGTGTATGGTATATTTGGAGAGGTAATGCTATTTCTGGTAGTGCCAAAGGCCACGAATACTTTTTAAAGCACTATTTAGGAACACATAACAACTCAATAGCTGAAGAGGTAGCAGATCAGTTTGTAAAAGATATTAAATTCAATAGCGAGAGCCCAAAAGGAAAAATGGACTTGATTGTCAACCTGAATTTCAGGATGGACACCTCCGCATTATATTCTGATATTATTTTACCGGCAGCCTCATGGTACGAAAAAACCGATCTCAACAGTACAGATATGCACTCCTTTATCCACCCACTTTCAAAAGCAATTGCGCCTGTATGGGAATCTAAAAGTGACTGGATGATTTTCCGTGAGATTGCAAAAGCCACTAGTGAATTAGCAAAAACGCATTTCGCCAAACCTGTTAGAGATTTAGTCAACTTACCTATTGCTCATGATAGTGCAGGAGAAGTTACCCAAAGTGAAATTAAAGATTGGACAAAGGGTGAGTGCGAACCTATTCCTGGGAAAACCATGCACAATATGGTGGTGGTTGATCGTGACTACACCAAAATCTATGATAAGTTCATTAGCCTGGGGCCAAATATCAGAAATGGTTTAGGTGCACATGGAAATGGATATCAATGTGGCGATTTTTACGATAAAATGTTGGAAGACAAAGACCACCTTCAGGAAATTGATGGCAAGAAATATCCTTCATTATATGAAGATGAAGAGGCAGCAAATGCAGTACTCCATCTTTCAAGCCTTACAAATGGAGTACTCAGTCAACGTGCATACGAAGGAGCTGAGAAAAAAACCGGAATGAAGTTAACTGATATTTCGGAGGGAAGCCAGGATGTACTTATTAAATATAAAGATCTTCAGGCAAAGCCACATCGTTACAATCAATCACCTGTTTGGTCAGGCTTGATGAATGACGGACGTGCCTACTCTGCTTACACTTATAATGTTGAGCGTCTTGTTCCATGGCGCACACTTACCGGACGTCAACATTTCTATCTTGATCATGAAGGATATATAAAGTTTGGTGAACACTTGCCTACTTATAAGCCATCACCACGACCAGAAGCTTATGGTGAGTTACGAAAGACTGTAGCAACAGGAAAGGCAAAAATGCTGAATGTACTTACCCCTCACGGAAAATGGCATATTCATTCAACTTACGGTGATACTCTTAGGATGCTTACCCTTTCAAGAGGTATGGAACCTTGTTGGCTAAGTGTGGAAGATGCCGCGGAACTTGGAATTAAAGATAACGACTGGGTAGAAGTATTCAATGACAATGGGGTATATTCAACCAGAGCTTGTGTTAGCGTAAGGATCCCGAAAGGTGTTTGTTTTGTATACCATGCTGTTGAGCGTACATATTCCACTCCAAAATCTCAAATTAGAGGAGGAAAACGCTCTGGCAATAATAT
>JAOZLI010000189.1 GCA_029934915.1 Desulfocapsa sp.
TCGCTGCGCTCAACCGCAACCTACCTTAAAACGCCTCAACTCAGAGTTTGGTGTCCAAAATTTAGCATCAATTAGCAGTGTATTTACGATGTCTGTAAGTCTTCAAGTAATACTATACCATTTATTGGCACGATCAACAGATGAAAAAAAATCAACAATTCTCCCCGTCGCTCGAGCCAGTTATCGAGCCCTGGATTTGTTGCTGTATTTTTACAGATTATCTGTGATATGCTTTTTATATAGGCATAAAAAACCAGAAGATCAGTTCAATACAAACAGACAGACAGGAGTCTGACAATGGTTGCATTTACAGAGCAGGAGACGTTCAATAAACGTATCATAGAGCTTGGTGAGTACTATTGGCAGAAAATGCAGGGTGAGACGCCCAGTCTGTTTGACCGCCAATACTGGCAGGGTCAGATCCTTGACTGGATTATGGATGATGAGTCCTTCAAGGTTGATGCCTTCCGCTTTGTTGATGTTTTGCCGGCTTTGCATTCTACTGCTGCCATCGGTTCACATGTTCAGGATTATTTACTGAAAGAAGAACGAAAATTACCGGTGGTGGTACGTTCTGCTCTCTCCATGGCCAGCAGTGGTATTACCGCTCCTCTTGCCACTCGCGCAATTCGCGCGAATATTACTGAAATGGCTCGTCGTTTTATCTGCCAGACCGATAGCAAAAAAGCAGTGGCGGTTTTTAAAACTCTGGCCGCTGACAACCTGACCTTTACAGCTGATATCCTGGGGGAAGCGTCGAGCAGTGATAGTGAAGCAGACAACTATTTGCAGAAATATCTAGATCTTATTGAGGTTCTGGCCCAGGCGGCGGAAAAATGGCCGGATAATCCGGTTTTGTATAGTTCAACGGGTGGCCCATTGCCTAAGGCCAATGTCTCGGTGAAGATTTCCGCCCTGGATCCGTATCTTGATGCTGCTGATCACAGTGGTTCGGTGGCACGCCTGAAAGAACGTTTGCTGCCCTTGCTGGAAAAAGCCAAAAAACATAATGTTTTTATCAATTTTGATCTTGAACAGTGGGCCTGCCACGATATTACCTATGACCTGTTTGAAGAGGTGGCGCTGCATCAAAGTTTTATCGACTGGCCTCATCTTGGCGTGGTCATTCAGGCTTATCTCACTTCCAGCGAGGATGATTGCAAGCGTTTGCTGGCCTTGAGTAAGCGTCGAGGCACTCCCTTCACCGTCCGTCTTGTGAAAGGAGCCTACTGGGATTACGAGGTGGTTCATGCCCGTCAAAATGGTTTTGAGTGCCCGGTGTATACAAATAAGGCGAAAACGGATGCCTGCTATGAGCATCTGTCATGTATGCTTATCGAGAATCATCAGCTGATCCGTTCGGCCTTTGCCAGCCATAATCTACGCTCCCTGGTTCATGCCCTGGTGTTGGCCGAAAAACAGGGATTGTCTAAAAACAGTATTGAGTTGCAGATGCTGTATGGCATGGCGGAACCCCAGCGGATGGTTTTGTCACGGGATGGCTATCGGGTTCGGGTCTATGCTCCCATTGGCGAGCTTTTGCCAGGTATGTCTTATCTGGTTCGTCGCCTGTTGGAAAACACATCGAACAGCGGTTTTTTACGGCAGAGTTATCACGAAGGAGTGGCCATCAGCTCCATGCTTGCTTCCCCTGTTCCGGGGGATGATTTGCAGGGTATGGCTGAGTTTGCCACCGGTGATCTGCATGCACCCTTTGTCAATGTCAGTATGCTTGATTTTGGTGAGCCGGAAATTCGGGATACATTCAGTCACGCTTTGGCGGCTGTGGCAGACAAACTCCCAGTGCAGGTGCCGTTGGTGATAGATGGTAAATCAATCCACACTGAACAGGATAAAAAACATGTCTCACCCAATGATCCTTCCCAGCAGGTAGCCAAGATCAGTCAGGCAGGGATTGCTGAAGCAGAAAAGGCCTTGGCTGTGGCCGTGGATGCATTTCCCAAATGGCGTGACCAATCGCTTGCGCACCGGGCAGGGTTATTGGAAAAACTTGGTACATTACTGGAACAGGATCGCTATGAACTCGCTGCTCTGCAATGTCATGAGGTGGGGAAACCCTGGCGTGAGGCGGATGCCGATGTGGCTGAGGCCATTGATTTTTGTCGCTATTACGCCCGCCAGGCTCTCAAGGAGCTTGGTCCCGTTACCCATGGCACCATGGCCGGGGAAAACAATGTGATGCACTATGAAGGTCGGGGGCCCTGTGTGGTTATCGCCCCCTGGAATTTTCCCCTGGCCATTTTGTGCGGTATGACAACAGCGGCACTGGTTGCTGGCAATAGTGTCTTGATAAAGCCAGCCACAGCTTCAACGGCCATTGCCTATGAATTTTACAAGCGTTTACTGGCAGCTGGTTTTTCTGATCAGGTGGTGCAGTTTCTACCGGGACCTGGAGGGGAGGTGGGTGATTTTTTGGTGCAACATCCTGATATCTGTCAGATAGCCTTTACCGGCTCTAAGGAAGTTGGTCTGTCCATCATCGAAAAATCAGGAAAGACTCTTGCCAGACAAGGCGAGGTCAAACGGGTTATCTGCGAGATGGGTGGTAAGAACGCTATTATTGTAGATGAAGACGCAGACCTGGATGCAGCTTTGAAAGGGGTAATGCACTCGGCCTTTGGTTATGCCGGACAGAAATGTTCGGCCTGTTCCCGGCTGATTCTTGTCGGTGATATTTATCAGATCTTTATGAAACGCCTGCTGGATGCCTGTAAGAGTCTGCCCATGGCCAGTGCCGTTGATCCGGGCTGCAGGTTAGGGCCGGTGGTTGACCAGACAGCCCATCAGCGGCTTGGTGAACTGATTGCAAGCCCTCCGAAGGGTGCAAAATTACTTTTTCTTGGGGAGACCCTTTTGTCAGGGTTTTTTATTCCTCCGGCTGTCTTTGAGGTGGAAGAGGCCAGCAATGTTATGATGCAGCAGGAGTTCTTCGGGCCGATTCTCACCGTGATTCCTGCTCGTGATTTTCAGACTGCTTTGGATATCGGAAACTCCACGGAGTTTGCTCTTACCGGTGGCGTCTATTCTCGCAGTCCCAGGAATATGGCAACCGCCCGGCAACAGTTTAAAGTGGGGAACCTGTATATCAACCGGAGTTGTACCGGAGCACTTGTCGGCCACCAACCCTTTGGCGGTTTTGGCATGAGCGGTATTGGTACCAAAGCGGGTGGCCCTGGATATTTGCTTCATTTTGCGAGTCCGCGCTGTATTACGGAAAACACCATGCGCAGTGGGTTTACACCTGATTTTCAAATGTGATGGATTCGTAAAAAACGTTTAAACCATGAAGAGCCTGAAGGTCATGAAGAGAAGAACAACATTAAATTATTTCTTTAACTTCACGTTCTTCATGCACTTCATGGTGATTTAGACTTTTTTTCGACGCCATCTTAATTGAGTACCTCGATTTTGACCTCAGCAATCCCTCTATCAATGTCTTCAATCTCTGAAAAAGCCGCTCGTGTAAGATCAATGATTCTGCCTTGAACGAACGGTCCTCTGTCATTAATTGTGACGGTCACCGATTTTCCAGTGTTTATACTTGTAACAAGAACTTTCGTTCCAAATGCCAGGGTTTTATGAGCCGCGGTCATAGCGTAGTTGTTGAATCGTTCTCCGCTGGCAGTCTTCCTGAATTGAAATTTCATGGCGTAGTATGATGCTTTTCCAGATTCACTGTGACCCGTTAACTCCGGGTGAGGCTGGTAGCTCTTATCGCTGGTACAACCATGAAGGAGGGGCAGCATTGCCAAGAAAATAACTACGACAACGTTTCCCCAACTTTTCGTTATTATATCCAGGTAACTAATTTTATTAAGGCCAGGCATTTTGTCCTCGAAAAATTTTGACTGCAACTTCATTGTACCGATACCATTAATATTGCAGTCTATATTCTGTTTTTGGTTACGTGATGAATGTATGTTTTTTGCCAGAGGGGAGACATTAGAAAAGTTTAAAAACCCCAAAGACCAGTGAAGAAATGATGGCAAGACTAGCACCCACTGCGCATTCGTAGGGCAGTATTTTTAAACGCTCCTTGATATTCATGACTGTTGCGCCTCCCGTGGCATGGAAAAAGCTCCCATGGGGAAGACTGTCAAAGACGGTGGCTCCAGCGTGAATCATTGCAGCGCCGCCGATTGCCGATATGCCAAGTTCGAGAATTGGACTGGAAAATACATTACTTGCGATAATAGTTCCAGCAGTTGTTGAGGCGGTGGCAGCGGACATCAAAGCACCACTTACGGGCGCGAGCATAAAAGAGGGGAGTCCCGAGGATTGCAGCGTTGAAATAATGAGAGTCTTGAGATCGGAATTTGCTATAATCCCCGCAAGTGTTCCTGTGCCGATAAGCATAATGGCCACTCCTGACATTTGTCTCAGGCCACTTACTGCATACCTGTTGAGTTTGGTGATATGTCCCATGGCAAGTGCTCCGGCAATGCCGCCGAGCGGGAGTGCAAGCATCGGGTCGATGCTAATGCCTGCCAGCGGGCGGCAGGCGAGTAGGGCAATGGCAACAAGGGGTGCTGTGATGGCTGCCATTGTACCGGGGAGCAGGGTTGTGTCAATTTTGTGTATATCGCTTTCCTGTACCAGCGAACCCTTTGATGTTAGCTTTTTTGCTATGAAATAAGTCACTACAATCCCAAAACAGGCAGGAATAATTCCTGCAGCCATAACGGACGTTAAGGATAGATTAAAGGCATCGGCAGTGGCAATACTGTTTGGATTGGGAGAGATGATATTGCCACATTTGCCACCACCCACCATGGCAAGTAAAATAGCTGTTCGTGACAGGCCTGCACTTTTGGCAACGGCCAGGCCAATGGGTGCCACGGTGATTACCGCAATATCCACAAACACACCCACAGCAGTGAGCATCATTGTCGCAAGAATCAGTGCCAGTAATGCCCTTTGTTGGCCAATTGTTTTTACAATACTCCCGGCAATACTAGCAGCCGCGCCGGATTCCATCATCACTCCTGCAAGCACACCAGCTGCAAGGATTCGAAGAACAGCTGGCATTATCCCCTGGGCACCTTCCGTCATCATGTTGATAACGTTAACCAGATCAACACCACCAATGATTCCGCCAAGCAATGCACCTGCAAACATTCCATACGCAGGCGGGACCTTGCGTAAAATGAGAATGATTGCAATGGCGAGGGCTGAGAGTGCGCCCAACGTGCTGAC
>JAOZLI010000190.1 GCA_029934915.1 Desulfocapsa sp.
CCGCAATCACTGGTCCCGCCCTGTATTTTATCCAGGGCGTGAGCCAATGATGGCAATAATACCGCAATATTTTCCCGTGCCGCCTTTTCACTTCCCGGCAAATTGATAATCAGACTATTCCCACGAATTCCAGCCTTCCCCCTTGAAAGAACTGCATTGGGCGTTTTCTTAAGACTCTCAGCACGCATGGCCTCAGCCATGCCTGGAATCTCTTTTTCGATAACAGAGACCATGGCTTCAGGAGTAACATCCGTTGGTGCTACTCCTGTGCCACCCGTGGTGATGATGAGATCGATCTTCTTCTCGTCTACCCAGGCAATAAGTTTTTCTTGAATATTAGCCACTAAATCCGGGATAATTTCATATGCCTCTTCTCTGTACCCCTGTTCTCTCAGGAGGGAAACAAGATAAGGGCCACTGGTATCTTCACGCTCTCCCCTTGATCCTTTGTCACTCAAGGTAAGCACACCAAACGAAAATCTACTGCAATCGATGCTCATTAAAAACCTTTTCTATTCTGCCTTATTGGCAGCAACAATTTTTTCAGCCAGTTGAGCCGGCACTTCTTCGTAATGGGAAAATGCGATGGTGAATTTTCCAAGGCCTCCTGTCATAGCCGTTAAATCAGCGGCATATAACAATACTTCTGCTTGTGGAACCTGGGCATTAATCACTTCCCGCCCCTGTTCTGAATCCATTCCCATTACTTTTCCACGCCTGGAATTCAAATCGCCCATCACGTCGCCGACGTGATCTTTCCCGACTTTAATGGTCATGTCAAGATAGGGTTCAAGCAGCACAAGGCCAGCTTCCTGAGCACCTTTTTTAAAGGCCTGTGAACCAGCAACCTTAAAGGCCATCTCAGAAGAATCGACGGCATGAAAAGAGCCATCGACAAGACTAATTTTAATATCCACTACAGGATATCCTGCCATAACGCCCTTTTCCATGGCCTCAATAATTCCTTTTTCTACGGCCGGACGATACTGCTGGGGAATAACACCACCAACAATTTTATCTTCAAACTCAAAGCCTTTTCCATGGGTGGGACTGATTTCGATGGTACAATCACCAAACTGTCCACGTCCACCACTCTGTTTCTTATGTTTACCTTGAACCTTGGCCTTTCCTTTAATGGTCTCTTTGTAAGGAATTTTAGGAATGGAAAGCACCATCTCTGCACCAAACTTCCGTTTAATTCTAGCACCAACTACCTCAAGATGAACCTGCCCTACACCAGAAATTAATATTTCCCCGGTCTGCTCTTCTCTTGTTAAGCGAAGTGTTAGATCCTCGTCCAGCATTCTGGTAATGGAAGCAAAAAGTTTTTCTTCATCTCCCTGACCAGCGCTTACGGCATAGGAAATGACGGGCTCCATAAGCTCAAGATCGTCATAAACAATGGGAGCAGATGCATCACAAAGGGTATCACCGGTAGTGGTTTCTTTAAGCTTCGCTACAGCCACTATCATACCAGGAACTGCGGCATCTATTGGTCTTTGTTCTTTTCCTTCAGGGAGAAACAACTGTCCGAATCGTTCGTTACTTTCTTTACTTGCATTATAGAACGTATCTCCAGACAGGGTTCCTGAATAGATTCTAAATATAGTCAGTCTTCCGGCATAGGGATCAGCCATGGTTTTAAAAACCTGAGCTGAGAACTTCTCGTCTGCGTCAGGGTTGCGTTCAACAGGTTCCCCCGAGGCATCTACACCCATGGCCGCAGGTCTGTCAGCAGGAGACGGCAGGATATCATTAATGGCATCGAGCAAGGATGCAGTTCCATAATTTAAGGTAGCTGCCCCCACATAAATAGGGACAAGTGCGCCACCGGCAACTGCATTTTTCAATCCTGATTTTGTATCTTCAAGTGAAAGCTCCCCGTCTTCTAGGAATTTTTCAATAAGATCATCGTCTGTTTCGGCCACATTCTCCATAAGACTTTCGCGATAGAGTTCCACTTCATCCGCTAACTCTTCAGGCACTTCGGTTTCGGTGACACCACCCTTATCGTCAAATAAATATCCTTTACCTGTTATGACATCCACATAGCCACGAAAATTTTCTTCTTCTCCAATCGGAATCTGCAACACAACAGGAGTGATGGGTAATGACTCGGTAATCTGATCAAGAGTTCGTGCAAAATCGGCTCGTTCACGATCAAGCTTATTGATTACAAGAAGCGAGGGGAGTGATTTATCAGCTATAAAATCAGCGAATTTTATGGTCTGGCCTTTTACGCCAAGAACGGCCCCTACAATAAAAACAGCACCGTCAACCATCTGGGTGGCGACAAATGTTTCATTAATAAAGTTATCATCACCTGGAGTGTCCATAAGAAAAACATCATGCTTTTTCCAGCTGTAATTATGAAAGGAGGTGTTAATGGAGACCTTACGCTGAATTTCTTCCTCTTCAAAATCAAGGGCGGCTGTTCCATCATCAACCTTACCTAATCGCTTGACCTTTCCCGCAGTAAACAACATAGCTTCTGCGAGTGAAGTTTTTCCACAACTGCCGTGTCCAATGATTGCCATGTTTCTTATCTTACTGATATCCTGCATGCATCCCTCCTTGAAAAAACGGTTGTACTATCTTCCTAGCCTGTAATTTGCTCTATTTTCTAATACTCCATCCCTGATTCAAAAATGAAATTTTCGGTTGCCCTATTTCATTAATTGTCAGCCTCGCGAAAAATAACGAAAAACAAAAAAACAAGTTGTTAATTAAATGCTTACACTATGTGGCTAATTTCCAAATAATCTTCTATTCATATATTCAAGATATTGGATGAAAGTCAAGTATGTTCGATAATTTCTACACCATTTACGATTTTTTACAGAAAGAATTTCCTGAACAGGAGTTTCAGTGGCAATGTAGTCTAAAAACATGTAAAGTGTTTCATTTTGGTTATTCTCCCATCTGTTTCTTCTACCGCACAAGTCATCCTTGAAAAAAAAAACAAATCAGAGTGGAAAAATTGCAAAATCAGCGTCCACCGTCTCCGCTGCTGTCATGTGCAGCAGAGTGCTCGGACTTGTGCGCGAACAGATCTTTGCCGGACTGTTTGGGGCTGGCCTTGCCTATGATGCCTTTGTCGTAGCATTTCGCATTCCAAATCTTCTTCGCGATCTCTTTGCAGAAGGTGCACTGTCGGCTGCCTTTATTACGGTTTTCACCGATTACGACACCAATAAAAGCAAAAAGGAAACCTGGCAGCTTGCCTCCAATGTCCTTGTGTTTTTTGCTATACTTCTTTCCTGCCTTACACTTCTTGGGATTTATTTTGCTGATCCTCTTGTAAACCTGCTGGCTTCCGATTTCGCTGAGATTCAAGGCAAAAAGGAACTTACCACTCTGCTGACCAAAATCATGCTCCCTTTTCTGGTTTTTATTTCCCTTTCCGCTGTGGTTATGGGAATCTTAAATTCAAAAGGAAAATTCTTTGTTCCTGCCATGGCCTCAGCATTTTTCAATATGGGCTCCATTGTCGGTGGGGTAAGCTGTGCACTGGTGTTACCCAAATTTGGATATCCTGCCATTGTGGGCATGGCCATGGGAACACTGCTTGGCGGAATGTTGCAGCTTTTGATACAGGTTCCAACGCTTCGGAAATGCGGTTTCCAATTTACTCCTCATTTACGTCTTAAAGATCCCGGTCTTAAACGTATTATTACATTGATGATTCCAGCTGTAATTGGTTTGTCTCCTACACAAATAAATATTTTTATTAACACCAATTTTGCCTCATCCTGTGCTGAAGGATCCGTTTCCTGGCTTAATTATGCCTTTCGCCTGGTACAACTACCAATTGGTGTTTTTGGTGTCGCACTCTCCATCGCTGCCATGCCGGTTTTGGCTAAACATGCTGCAACAAAGGACATTGACGGCATGAAAGATACCATGGTCTCATCACTCACCATGGTTTTCAGTCTCACCATTCCTGCAACAATTGGCCTGATGCTCCTGGCTGAACCCATTATTCACACCATTTTTGAACGAGGTGCCTTTACCTCTTTTGATACCACTGCCACAGCAAACACGCTCATGCTCTATTCCATAGGTCTGTTCGCCTATTCAGCCAACAAAATACTGGTTCCTGTTTTTTACGCTTTAGAAGATACTAAATATCCGCTCTATGGAGCGTTTCTAGCTGTTGGCACTAATATCCTTCTTATTAATCTTACCATCGACTCCCTGCAACACCTCGCCATCGCTCTTTCTACTTCCTGCTCCATGATGCTCAATTTCCTTTTCCTGAGTAGCGTGCTCTATATCAAGACAAATGGATATCCTGTGAAGCTGTTGTTGCAAAGTGTTACGAAGATCTGTATGGCAGGACTTGTTATGGCCGGCTTTCTTTTCTGGGGCAGAGATATTTGCCACACATGGTTATTAGAAGGAAATTTATTACAATCCTGTCTAAGCCTTTTGATTATTATTGGAATTGCAGCAGGTTTATATGGATTTGCCCTTCAACTCCTGAAACTACCCGAATTCACCACTGTTACCGCTAAAATTTATGCAAGATTCAAACGATAAACGTTTTTTCTGGTTTCATAGCTCTTGAAATTTACACTTGCGTTCTTACTCTAATGGAGTAAAACGCTCAATTTTCGTAAAAAGAGATCCTCAGAACTGTTAAGGTAATTAAACCTTCGACTTTCAACATTTCTTATTCGACATTCGATACTCTCTTTTTCTTACAAATATCCCTCTCAATACGACTTGGAATACAATATGGACGCATTTAAAGAATTAGGCATCAATGACGATATCCTCAAAGGACTCTCCTCACTTGGTTTTACAGAACCAACTCCGGTTCAGGAAAAGGTCATCCCTGTAATGCTTGAAAAACGAGCAGACCTTGTCTGCCTAGCGCAAACAGGAACAGGAAAAACAGCCGCATTTGGTATCCCTCTTCTTCAACTGATAGACCCAAAGCAAAAACAAACTCAGGGTCTTGTTCTCTGTCCGACCAGAGAGCTCTGCATGCAAGTAGCAAGAGATCTTGAATCCTATGCAAAATATATCAAAGGCCTGAAGGTCCTGTCTGTCTACGGTGGGGCAAGAATTGATCAACAGATGAATTCCCTGCGAAAAGGCGTGCAGATCGTAGTGGCCACTCCAGGGCGTCTGAAAGATCTTTTGCGCCGGCGAGCCGCAGACCTTTCCCGTATCAGTTTTGTGGTTTTTGATGAAGCAGATGAAATG
>JAOZLI010000495.1 GCA_029934915.1 Desulfocapsa sp.
AAAACAGCTGGGCAGGCGAGGCACTCTATAGCCCCATGCTCTTTCCAGAGCAGGCAAAACCAGCAGAAAAACTCTTTTATGAAAGCTGCCGTAAAGAAAAAAAACTTGATCAATTAAATTTTGCTGATTGTGGACAACGCCTGGAACAGGCACTTGAGCAATGGCTCACCTCCGTTGATTTTGCTTCTTTTCACCTTATTGGTTTTTCCATCTGCTTCAACCAGCTCATCTCTTCACTCACTGCTGCATCACGAATAAAACAAGCCTACCCCGAAGTAGTCATTGTTTTTGGCGGCTCCGGCTGTGTTGGTGAAATCGGCAATTCTCTGCTCCGAAATTTTTCCCAGATCGACTATGTCATCAGTGGAGAGGGAGAGGAAGCATTGCAACAACTTTGTCATTCTCTAAAACCTCCCACAAATACAAAATCATTGCCACTCCATATTTTAACCAGAGAACCACACAGAGACATTAAAAGCTGCTGTGCCGGGATTGCAGACATAAACAATCTGCCGGTACCGAATTTCAGCCCTTACTTTCAGGAAATAGGCAACAATTTTCCAGGCCAATCCTTTATTCCTGTACTTCCCGTTGAATTTTCAAGGGGGTGCTGGTGGAACAAATGCACGTTCTGTAATTTAAATCTCCAATGGCGCGGGTATCGCTGGAAAACAGCAAACACCATGCTGGAAGAAATAAAACAACAGTCCAGTCACTATCAATGTCTGGATTTCTGTTTTACAGACAATGCCCTGCCCCCAAAAGAGGCTGATACATTTTTTAAAACCCTTGCCAAAGAAAAAACTGACTTTGACTTTTTTGCTGAAGTCCGGGTTATCACTGATCCGGACAAACCACGCCTCTATCGACAGGGTGGACTCTCCACAGTACAGGTGGGTATTGAATCACTCTCCACCACGTTGCTTAAAAAAATGAAGAAAGGAACCACTGCCATTGAAAACATCGCCGCCATGCGCCAGAGCGCGGAGGCAAAAATAGTGCTCGACGGCAACCTCATTATCGAATTCCCTGGAAGCACTGCAGACGAGGTTCAGACAACCCTCGATAATCTTGATTTTGTCCTGCCCTTTTCTCCTCTTGCCAGCGCCTCTTTCTTTCTCGGTCATGGATCGCCGGTGGCCGAAGATCCCAAAAGCTACGGGATTCTTTCGGTGACTCAGCATGCTGGGAATAAAAAATTATTTCCAAAAAAACAGCTGAACAATCTTACCATGCTGATCAAAAGCTATCGCGGAGATCGTACCCTGCAGCGTAAACGATGGAAACAAGTGGTGAAAAAGATTGAATCCTGGCACAAATTCCACAGCAAAAGAAACCCGTCAAAACCAGCCCTCAGCTATCGGGATGGCACCACATTTCTTCTTATTCGTCAGGAACAGATTAACGGCCCGCCACTGCAGCACCGCTTACAGGGATTATCACGAAAAATTTATCTTTTTTGTCG
>JAOZLI010000191.1 GCA_029934915.1 Desulfocapsa sp.
AGAATGTAGAAAAAAGAAAAAACTATGTCAAGTTGTAAAAAAGGTCTGGTATAAGCGTTCACGTCGAGATATGATCGCAAATCGATTTACAAATTGATTTAAACATAAAGCAATTGCAATAATAATACAGTTTATAGAGAAGAAACATGAGTGAAAAACCGGTACAAAAAACCTACGAAGAAATAAACGCCAGAATCAAAGCGGGTGAAGCAGTTATCGTCACAGCTGAAGAAATGGTGGATATTGTTAAGTCAAAAGGTGCAGAAGAAGCGGCCCGCGAGGTGGATGTTGTAACCACTGGTACGTTCTCTCCCATGTGTTCCTCCGGTGCTTTTATAAATATTGGTCAGATGGTTCCCACGATCAAAGCATCCAAAGTATGGTTGAATAAGGTTCCTGCCTATGGTGGCCTTGCAGCAGTGGATGCATATATCGGGGCCACTGAGCCTGCTGAAGATGATCCTCTTAATAAAATCTATCCAGGTGAATTTCGGTATGGTGGCGGGCATGTTATCGAAGATCTGCTTGCTGGAAAGAAAATTTTGCTGGAAGCCAAGGGCTACGGGACAGATTGCTACAAGGGAAGAAAAATGAAGAAGGAGATCACCCTTGATGATCTTCCCTATGCGTTGCTTTGTAATCCTCGTAACGGCTATCAAAATTATAACTGTGCTGTGAACCTTTCAGATAAAGTTGCACATACATATATGGGAACGCTAAAACCAAATTGCAAAAATGCAAATTATTGCAGTGCCGGTGAATTAAGCCCCCTGTTTAATGATCCTCATTACAAAACCATTGGCCTGGGAACCCGAATATTTCTGGGTGGCGGGGTTGGATATGTTACCTGGCATGGAACTCAGCATAATCCCAATGCCTTACGCCATGAAAACGGGGCGCCAATTCGTCCAGCAGGCACCATTATGGTACAGGGTGATATGAAGCAGATGTCGCCCAAGTGGATACGAGGTATCTCTATTCTTGGCTATGGAAACACCATTGCCATAGGGCTTGGGATACCTATTCCCATTCTAAATGCAGAGATGGCCGCCTATACCGGTGTCTCAGATGCAGAGCTTTTTACCCAGATTGTTGACTATGGACATGACTATACCAATGGTATTTCAAGGAATTACGGTGATGTGAGCTATGCCCAGTTGAAATCCGGTACCATACAGGTGAATGGCAAGGATGTACCCACTGCGCCATTGTCGAGTCTTCCCATGGCCAGAGAAATTGCAGAAACTCTGAAGTCCTGGATGATGGATGGAAAATTTCTTTTGCAAAAGCCGGCGCAGTTGCTCCCGGATGGTGACGAGTAAATCCAAATATACCCTCCTGCAACAAGCCATCGCAAAATATTCGCGTGTGGCTGTTGCTTTTTCTGGGGGTGTTGATTCCACATTACTTTATTTAGCTTCCTGTGCTGTCCTTGGTAGGGAAAATGTTTTTGTATTTCATGCGTCATCGGTTCTCGTTGCAGAGAAAGAACATCAGTCGGCTGTAACTCTTTTGGCTGAGCTTGGTGCGCCGCTAGATAACATAGTGGAGTTTCATTTTGAACCTCTTAATGAGCCTGGGTTTGTCGATAACACGAAAGAGCGATGCTATATTTGTAAAAAGATGTTGTACAGAACATTTCTTTCCGAGAGTGTAAAGAAGAAGTGTGACGTCTTGCTGGATGGAACGAATGCTGATGACATGTCTGGTGAGAGACCCGGATTTCGTGCAATACGGGAACTTGTTGTGCAAACACCTCTTCTTGATGTGGGCCTTGGCAAAAAAGAAATTCGTTCTCTTGCTAATCAGTTTCATCTGTCCAATCATGATAAACCTTCCAACTCATGTCTTGCGACGAGAATACCAGAAGGAACGATCATAGAAAAACATGATTTACAACTTGTCGAAAAATGCGAAGAGTTCTTGCAGGATATGGGCTTAATCGGGTGCCGTGTAAGGAGAGAGGGAGACGATGCTGTGCTGCAGATGACGCAGAAGAGTTGTCAGAAATTGCTCTCGTCTGCAATGAAGGACGAATTGTTAGGATTTGTGCAACGTAACGGATTCGCACGAGTTTTGCTTGATTTGAGCTGGAGAGAGTAGTAATGGTTCTTATGTTTTTAAATTACGTTGGCATAGGATACGAAGGCGCTGTTTCGTGCATAACATTTTGATAATAAAGGATTGTATTTACTAGTGGTGTAAGGGGAAAAGATTGAAAACGGCTTTTTTTCTTTTGACTTTAACCCGGCCTTTTATTAGATAAATACATAAGAGATAAAGGGGAGTAGCAGTGATACTCCTGTATAATAAGAATTGGTAGTTTTCCTGGGAGGAATTCATGAACAAGAAGGAATTGGTAGAGAACATTGCAGGTGCTGCAGATATTTCAAAAGCCGCAGCAGAGAAAGCACTGAACGGGACACTCCTTGCCATTGCAGAGACCTTAAAAGAAGGTGATAAGGTAACGTTGGTGGGATTTGGCACTTTTTCTGTTTCTCGACGTGAAGCACGTAAAGGACGTAATCCCCAGACAGGTAAAACCATTGATATCCCGGCAAAGAATGTTGCCAAGTTTAAAGCTGGTTCCAAGCTCTCAGAGGCTATCAACTAAGATTCGCATTTTCGTGATAGCTCGAGTTTAGTAGCTTTAGTGAGTTGCTAACGGATTTTTAAAAGGTACATCCTCAATTTGGGGTTGTACCTTTTTTTTTGATTAAAAGAGAACTGAAGAATATCGAATAGGGAATTTCGAACCGAAGAAGTGAAATCCCTAAAGCTTGAAGGTGTTAATCAACAGGAAGCGGGAACAGCGCTCTGAGGCATGCGTGATGGTTGGGGGACGAAAAACGGCATAATCTGTTCGCCCATTGCCTTTGTGGCGGCGGTGATTTGGTGACATGCAGAATGAGTACCCTTTGCTTCTAATTCAACGATTTCCCAGCAATCTTTTGCTTCGATAATTGTTTGCATAAATGCAAGATGTTGGGTGTGGCCAGCACGTTTAGCAATGATGTGACCAAGGATTGGGCAACCCAGAAGGGCAAGGTCACCAATAAGATCCAGTACCTTGTGGCGGATAAATTCATCTGCAAAACGCAAGCCACCATCGTTTAAGATTGTTGTCCTATCCCAGTGGATTGCAATGACATTGTCAAGGGTACCACCCTGAGCAAGACCAGCGGCCCATAATTCTTCAACTTGTTCTACGTAGCCGAACGTTCGTGCTCTGGCTATTTCATCAGAAAATTTTTCCGGGCTAACATCTATGGAATAGGATTGCTTGTTGATAAGAGAATCTTCAAAGTGAATCTCGCCACTTACCTTGAAGCCATCATAGGGTAGAATTGTGATCTCTGTGTCGCCAGCTGTAAAAACGATTTTTTTAGTAATACGTAAAACATGACGCATACTTTTTTGCTTTTTCAGGCCAGCTCGTTTTAACAGGAGCATAAAAGGGCCAGCGCTACCGTCCATAATGGGTACTTCTGCGCCATCAAGTTCGATGTCGGCATTGTCTACTCCAAAACCTTGCAAGGCTGCCATAAGATGTTCTGTCGTGGCAACCATAACGTCTGCATCTGCAATGGTGGTTGCAAGGCGTGTATCCACTACTTTGTCCATATGGGCGGGAATTCCCTCTTTATCATTCAGGTCTGTACGGAAAAAACGTATCCCTGAATTCTCAGGAGCCGGTTTGATGCGCAGATTTATTTCCTTGCCTGAGTGTAAGCCAACACCGTTGCAACTGACTGCTTTTTTTAATGTGTGCTGATGCGGATCAAGATAAAGAGAAGCCATAAAAGTTTCCGTTAATAGTAGTGAAATTGGGTGGTTCGATAAATCTCTTAATATGTTTAAGCAAAAAACGTGCCAACACGTATTTGCGGGAGGCCGCCTTGTTGCAGTGGTGTAATGCTGTGTGGTTACAGTGTGATAGGGGCTGTGTGTCTCTTTTGCTCAGTTGTGTCGTTTTGTGTGCTTAATGACACAACTGGGTGAAAAGTGACATGATTTTAGGCCGGGAGCGTCTCTAGCTGTTCGTTCAGGAAGTTGGTGAAATCTTCTTCTGCTTCCACCGCCATCTGCAGAGCAAAGCAGGGAAATGGAAAGTCTTCTTTCTTTAATTTTACAAGATCTTTTTCTGTGGTGATAATTCCCTTTGCACCATTTCGCTCTGCCTGTTTGGCTATCTTTTTTAGAAGTGATGGCGTAAGCGCTTGATGATCCCGCAGGGGCATAAACCCGGCAAGTTCTATATCCAATGCAGTAAGGGTTTTTTTGAAAAGCTGTGGCTGGCCAATTCCGCAAAAAGCAAATAGTGGAGATGGTAAACTGGTGATTGGTTGGGTGCTTTCATCGTTGAGCGATGTTATTGCTACTGCCTGATAGGATGTAAAAAAGACAGGTTTGTCGGGAAAACGTTTCTGTAAAAGCTCTTTGAAGAGCGTTGCCTGTTTCTGAAGTTCTATGGTTACACCCGTAATAACAAATGCATGACAGCGTTTAAGGGCAGAAGTTGGTTCTCGTAAATCACCTGCTGGAAACACTCTGCTATTACCAGCAAGCGTTGCAGCACTGAAAAGAACAAGGTCAAGATCCCGTTGTACTGACAGGTGTTGGAAGCCGTCATCTAGTATTAGGATATCGCATTCGTTCTTCTCGATAGCATATCTGCAGGGTAAAATACGTACAATACCAGTAAGTACATTGACACCGGGCAGGGAGTGTGCCAGGAAACATGGTTCGTCTCCTGCTGATTTTGCATTAAGAAATACTTCTTTCGCGTCAGATACAACATTTACCTTGTTGCCGGCTGCGCCTCCATATCCCCTTGAAATAATTGCTGGCTTGAATCCTTTTTGCAGGAGTATTGATGCGAGATACGCCACAAGGGGAGTTTTGCCGGTACCACCCATGGTAAGGTTACCGACTGATATAACTGGTACGCTGAGTTTATGTCTTTTTTTGATTCCCTTATAATAAAGGAACTCTCTGAATTTCATTACAGCGCTATAAAGAGGCCCGAAAGGGCGGCCTAGAAAGTTAAGCATTGAGAATTTTTGTGACATGTGTTCAAGAGTTCTTTAGTTTGAGTGAAAGGTTTTGACAAAAGAAAAAATGTACTTCCTTTTGACTAAATGATGCGTTAATGATACTAAGATTCAGAGAGACTTTCAGCTCTATTTTCTGTCTTGCACCACTTTT
>JAOZLI010000496.1 GCA_029934915.1 Desulfocapsa sp.
CCGTAAAGATCGCAAGAAAATTGTAGAATGAAAGTAATTATTACAGAAAAACCATCGGTTGCACGAGATATTGCGAAGGTGCTCGACATTAAGGCCTCTAAGAAAGGGTATATCGAAGGACGTGGGTGTGCGGTCACCTGGGCTTTTGGACATCTGGTAACACTTCAGGAACCGGGTGAATATGATCCGGCACTGAAGCGCTGGTCTTTGGATAGTCTGCCCTTTGTACCAGAGGAGTTCAAACTCAAGCTGATAAGTAACCGGGGAGTTGCTGAACAATTCCAAATTATTAAGAATCTGTGTGAACAGGCTGAAGAGATTGTGTGTGCAACGGATGCCGGACGGGAAGGGGAGCTTATTTTTCGCTATATCCTGGCACTGTCCGACTGTGAAGATAAACCTATTCGTCGTCTCTGGCTGAACTCACTCACACCCGATGCGATACTTGCAGCCTTTAAAGATCTCAAAGACGGGCATGATTACGATCCCCTCTATGCTGCTGCCCGCTGTCGCAGTGAATCTGACTGGATTGTCGGTCTCAATTCCACTCGTTATTACACCGTGCGCCATGGTCGGATTGGTGGGGGGAATGATCGCGTCCTCTGGACCATTGGTCGTGTTCAGACACCGGTTCTGGCAATGATAGTCACTCGCGATGATACAATTCTTCAATTTCGGCCTCAACCATTCTGGGAACTGACCACCCGATACAGAGATGTGAGTTTTAAGTACACAGGGAAACGATTTGAACAACCGGAAAAAGCGCAGGCACTGCTTGCAAAAATCACAGATCACCCCTTTGAGGTTACGTCAATTGTTGCCAAAAAGAAAAAAGAGCAGGCACCACAACTCTTTGATCTTACAACCTTGCAACGGGAGCTTAATAAATTACACGGTGTTTCTGCAGCTGATACGCTAATCGCCACTCAGAGTCTTTACGAGGCAAAGCTCGTCACCTATCCGCGAACAGATTCACGGTATCTCAGTGAAGATATGAAGCCGCGTATTCCAAAAATTTTTATGCAACTCAAAACCCGGCATCCTGGACAGGTAGGATCATTGGATCTTAGCAATTTGCCGTTCAGCAAGCGGATTATCAACGACAAGAAAGTGACTGACCATCATGCTATCATCCCCACAGGTATGGTGCCGCGCAGGTTCGGAGCCAATGAGCAGCTCGTATACGATGCAATTGTAACGCAATTTATAGCTGCCTTCTATCCCGTATGTCTGAAAAATATTACCACGGTGAATGGTGTCACCAATACTGTACAGTTTCGGGCTAAGGGGACACAGATTGTCGAGCCGGGATGGACAGTGTTGTTTCCCAAAAAGAAGAAATCGGCTGATGGACAAAGTCTTCCTGCCTTTGAAAAAGGAGAAACCGGACAGCATGAGCCGCTTCTTCGTGAAGGAAAAACCTCACCACCGAAACATTTCTCTGAGAATTCACTTCTTGGTGC
>JAOZLI010000497.1 GCA_029934915.1 Desulfocapsa sp.
CTTGTTCTTCTGAATAAACCAGGGTCACGGGAGTGCGGCCACGGGTGTATTTTGCACCCTTGGGACTATGGTTGTGTTCGTGGACACGTTGACTAATATTGGTGGTAATGCCGGTATATAACGTGTCGTCATTGCAACGCAGAATATAGACAAACCATTTTTGTTTGGTGTTCATGCAATAAAAATTACAGGAAAAGAGAGAGCTGTAAACAAAAAAAGCCCCAAACATTTCCAGTTTAAGGAAATGATTGGAGCTCCATTGAACTGCATGCCTAAGAGTCAGGCTTCAAGCACCCCTTATTTCTTGTGGGTGGCTCTCATGGTTCTTGCGAGTTCGTTGATCTCTCCGAGATCTTTGGTCATCTCAGCATACCCATACCAGTAGGCATAGTCAGGATTGACGTGGAAAAATCCCTGATAGGCACGCATGCGATGTTTCATATACATCTGCAGAAGTACCTGGTCAATATAGGAGACTTTGCTGGAATCTTTACGTCCCGCAGCACCACCTGTTTCCATAAAGGTAAGCAGGAAGGGGTAGTTGTAAGGATAGTCTGCTGGTTGTTTAATGAGCCCATCTTTGTATAGAGACGCTACTATCTCAATAGCATCAGCCATCATACGATCAATTTCAGGGAAGAAAGAATCACCTAAATTGAGGCGTTCTGTGGCATAGGCCTCAGAGTGACATTCGGAGCAAATGCTAATCATCTTGTTGCGTTCTTTATCAAAAGATTCCTTATCAAGGCGAGCAAGATCAATATCGGCTACAACTTGATATACAGGACCGGGTTCACCGGTTTCAGGATTCAAGACAGCAAGTGCTTTGAGGATGGTGATTTGATCAGCCTTCCATTGTGGATCTTCAGGTAAAGGCAGACGTACTCCCAGGAAGCCCCAGGCAGTTCTGTTGTTGTGGTCACCATCTTTCATATGGCAATCCTGGCACTTTGGTGCACTGGCACCCTCAGGAAGGTTACCGGCTTGTTCGGCGAAGTAACGAGAACCATGTTTAGAGCTGGACCACATTTCCCATTGTGGGTGGTCATAACCCATATGGCACTGTTGACAAGCTTTAGGATCTAAGGCTTCCTTCTTGGAAAAGGTGTGTCTGGTATGACATTCGTCACAGGAGTTGTTCTGATAACGATAGCCTTGTTCTTTGCGTTCTTTCAGTTGAGCTTCAGTTTTGATGCCCATGTTATGACAACCACCGCAACCACCACCGCCTTCCATCAGTTGATCAGGGGCAAGGTGCGTAGCAGGTATGGCGTTCAGAGATGTCCAGCCATGGTTGTGTTTACCTTTAGAGAACTGATCAAACTGTTCTTCATGACATTCCTGGCATACTTGCTCAGACGGAAGAACTGCAAGCAGGTAATCTTCAGCTGTGGAATGTTTGTCTCCATGACAACTGGAGCAGGTGACATCATTTTTGGAATGTTCAGAGAGCTTCCAATCTG
>JAOZLI010000029.1:0-9144 GCA_029934915.1 Desulfocapsa sp.
ACTTTCATGGCCATATCAGTGGCCATTACTTTACACATGGATGACACTTTAGACATATCTTTAGGATGCGCATCAATATGCCTGGCAGATGCGTATACTAGGGCCCTTGATGCTTCAAGCTGAATGGCCATATCAGCAAGCAGATGCTGTACAGCCTGAAAGGAAATAATAGGTTTATTAAATTGCACCCGTTGTTTTGCATAGCTCGCGGCTTCATCGATACAAGCCTGTCCAATCCCTAACCCAAGTGCTGCAATTCCAGGACGGGAGGAATCAAGGGTTTTCATTACAGTGATAAAGCCGGTTCCCTTTTTGCCAATAATACGATCTTTCGGGATACGGCAATCCTTCATAATCAATTCAGTGGTGGAAGATGCACGAATTCCCATTTTTTTCTCTTTAGGACCACAGGAAAATCCGGGATCATCTGCTTCCACAACAAACATGGAGGCACCACGAGCCCCCCTGCTTCTATCGGTGATGGCAACGATTGTATACGTTTCGGCCTCACCACCATTGGTGATCCATTGCTTGGTACCATTGAGTACCCACTCATCACCATCAAGCACAGCTGTGGTCTGAATTCCCGAGGCATCTGATCCTGCATTAGCTTCAGTCAGGCCAAAGGCGGCAAATCGTTTACCGGCTGCAACAGGCGTGAGATATTTTTCTTTCATCTCATCCGATCCTGCAATCATAATCGGGTAAATTCCAAGTGCACTGGCGGCAAAGGCTGTTGCAACACCAATACAACCGCGACCAAGTTGTTCAAGGGCTAAAACGATATCCATGCAACCACCGCCAAAGCCACCATATTCTTCAGGAATAGGCACTCCAAACAGATCGGCCTGCCCCATTGCTTCCAAGATTTCACGAGGAAACTCGTCCTTTTCATCCAGTTCTGCACGATTGGGGATAATTTTTTCATCAGTGATCTGACGAGCAATATCCACTATCATTTCTTGTTCTTCAGTAAGAAAATAATCCATTTTATCTCCAGTTTACCATCTCAGCAATCCTGCTCCCCAGGTGAACCCGCCACCAAAAGAGCAAATCAAAAGCAAGTCTCCTTCTCCAAGCCGCCCTTCCCTGTTCGCTTCATCAAGCGCTATGGGAATGGAGGCCGCTGATGTATTACCATATTTCTGAACGTTTATGAACACTTTTTCCTGTTTTACACCAAGTCTTGAGAGGAGTTTATTCAAGATACGAATATTTGCCTGATGTGGTATCACTAGATCGATATCATCGAGATTTATATTTTCTTTTTCCAGAAGTTGCAATACCGCACTTTCCATGGCCTTGACTGCATATTTAAAAACATCCCTGCCTTCCATTAATATATGAGAACCGGGATTACCAGGAGGATCTATTGCAGGATTGCAAGACGGTGCAGCATGCATATGAAGTAATTTCCAAAGAGCGCCATCGGAAAAAAGTTGTGATGCCAATACGCCGCGAATGGTATCAGCATAACGCATGACCACGGCTCCAGCACCATCTCCAAAGAGGATACAGGTATTTCTGTCCTTCCAGTTAATTCTGCTGGAAAGCGTTTCGGCACCGATGACCAATACTGTTTTTTCCTGATCACACAGCACATGTTTACTGGCAGTATCTAGACTATAAAGAAAACCGGAACAGGCAGCATTCAGATCATAGGCGAATGCATTATCAGCACCAAGCTCATTCTGCACAAAACAGGCACAGGATGGCATGGTCATATGAGAACTCATGGTGGCAACAATGATTAAATCGATTTCACTTGGCTCAACACCTGCCATTTCCATGGCATTTCTGGCTGCTGTTGTTGCAAGCCTGTACGCTTCCTCCCCCTCTCCACTGATTCTTCTTTCACTAATCCCGGTTCGACTACGAATCCATTCATCGCTGGTATCCACCAGCTTCTCAAGATCGTGGTTAGAAAGAATTCTTTCAGGCAGACAGGATCCTGTTCCAAGAATAACCGCTCCCATTAGCTTTTCCCCTCAGCAAGCTTTACATTCGCAGCTAAACTTTCTACAATTTTATTATTTACTTCCATACTAACAATTTTCTGCGCTTCAAGAATCGCATTCTTAATGGCCACCGAACTGGATTTCCCATGACAGATGATACCTGTGCCATTGATACCAAGCAAAGGGGCTCCGCCATACTCGGCATAATCAACACGTTTTTTAAATTTCTGAAAAACAGGTCGAGCCAGAAAATATCCAATTTTGGCAAGGGTCGAGCCCATGATTCCTTCACGTAACATCTGCGAAGCAGCCTCAACCAGACCTTCGCTGATCTTTAAACAGACGTTCCCGACAAAGCCATCACAAACGACCACATCAACATCACCCTGAAAAACATCTCGCCCCTCAACATTGCCAACAAAATTAAGCGAACTTTCAGAGAGTAGATCCCAGGTATCTTTTACCAGCTGATTCCCTTTTCCTGTCTCTTCACCAATGGTGAGTATTCCCACACGGGGTGATTCAATATCAAAAATACGAGAAAAGGAGGAGGCCATAAGAGCAAACTGAAAAAGGTGCTGCGGGCGACAATCAACATTGGCCCCAACATCCATCATAACAACCGGTTTTTTCAAGGTGGGAAGGGCACTTGCAATCCCAGGACGGGATACATTTTTCAATCTACCAAGTTTTCGAACAGCAGCAGCCATGGTAGCACCGGAATTTCCGGCACTAACCGCGGCAATAGCTTCACCCTTCTTCACAAGATCAAAGGCAAGCATAACGGAGGAGTTCTTTTTCCTGCGAGTCGCCTCGACAGGCGATTCACCCATTTCAACGACTTCAACAGTATGTAAAATCTGTAACCGTGCCGATACCGAAGTATCCGGAGCAAGTCTATTCAGACAAGCTTTGATTTCAGATTCATCACCAACCAGAGTAAGCTCAAGGTCGGCCTCTTCAAGAGCGAGTATTGCCCCGGCTATCAGCTCTTCAGGCCCATGGTCTCCTCCCATGGCATCCAAGGCAATACGCATTGTTACGTTCCTACTCTATTTCAGCGTCCAGACTATAAACAGAACGTCCCTTGTACATACCACAACTTGGGCAAATACGATGGGGCATTTTGGGCTCGCCGCACTCGCTACAGACGTTGATGCCTGGTGCACTCAAAGCGTCATGTGATCTTCTTTTGCGGGTACGGGAACGAGAATGTCTTCTTTTGGGTACAGCCATGATAAACCTCCAATAAATAAACCGCCTTACAGGCAGTACAAATAATCTACTTTTTTTGTAACGTTCTTAAAATTGCAAAGGGGGAATTCGTGTTATCCTCTTCGCACTGACACTTTTCGATATTCAAATCAACTCCACATGCTTTGCACAAGCCCTTACATCCAGTATCACATAAACGATGCACGGGCAATGCAAGCATAAGCTGCTCTGATATTATTTCCTTACTCTCAATGGATGCTTCCGCAAGGTATAATGTTTCACAATCTTCATCACTACACTGGTATTCATCAGCAAATTCAGGAGCTTCTCCTACTTGCAGGATATACTCATAATGGCGATCCAACTCAATGCGAATCTTCTTTCCGCAACGATCACACCTTGATACAACAGGGGCTTTCAACACACCGGCCAAGGTGTACATATTTCGCTTCTGTTGTATTACTTTTATGCTGTTTTGTACCGATATTTGTATCTCACAACCATCATAAAAAGAGTCGACGGTCTCAAGAAAGGTAAATACGTCCCCCTTCTCAATAATATCAGTTAGCAGAATTTTCATACTATCTCCGCACTCAATGGCTGAAGGATGCCAAACAAAACTTGCAAAAATACTAAATTTTCACAAGAATGGCTAGAAAAAAATTTCATACAGGACATTATTCGTGAATTGAGGAACAGCTATGAAACAAATTGGACATCTCAGAACCAAATCATTCGTTACCCTACACTGCAAGTTTCTCATTCCCTTTACGTAAAAAAACTTTCCACATTATGAATATGAAAAGTTTTTCTTAATACAAGGGGCAGCATAAAAAACAGCTAAAATTTTCAAATCATATCATTCATACCCCTTCGTGGGTGTCACGGGAGTTCAACTGAAGAAATAGTGTTGAGGAGGCGATCACATAGTGGATTCATTGGAAAATTCAGCATTTTTTTCTTCCAAAACCTGTACAAGGCCTTCAAACTTTTCTTTTTTGACTATGGATTTGAATTGTGCCCGGTAATTGCGAAGCAAACGAACACCTTCAATTTTTATATCATATACCTTCCATCCCGCACCATTATCAATCATAATGTAATTTACAGGAAGGGTTAGCCCATTATTTTCCATTAAGGTGCTGACTTCTGCCTTTTTTCCTTTTACTCGCTCACCTGTATATTTGGTTACCTGACCGGTATAATCCTCAAGTTTTCCAATATAGGCATTTTCAAGTAATTTAGTAAACAACTCTTCAAAAAGTTTACGTTGCTGCGCATCAATCGTCTTCCATGTTCTACCCAGCACAAGTTTAGACATCATTGAAAAGTCAAAACCCCGGTGGGCAATATCCATAATCTTACTGCGGCGAAGCGCCTTCTGTTCATCACCGGCAAACGTTTGATTAGTGATAATTGCCATGATTCCATCGAGCGTTGGTCGTAACTCTTCAGTTGGATCTGCAGACAAAGCGGGAGAGGAAAAGCTACAAACCACAAAAAAAGTAGCAAACACGGTAAGAAGGATGGATCTTATTCTAGTCATATTTCACTCACAACGTTTTTTTTAACAACAACCCTACAAGCTATTGTCACTCTTCTGAAGGACAACTTGATCCCCAATCTTATGCCTTCTATAATCCAGATACAACTGTCGCATGGACACATAAGGATCAAGGGAGTACTTTTTTAAGTCTTCATAGACATCAGGATTCAGGGACAAGAGATTCACTCGACTCCCAACGTAATACCCAGCACTCACACTAAAATCATCAACATAATAAACCATAGGATGGCTGTAGACATCTCCAGCAAATCCAAACGTGTCACGAACATTGGATGGCCCTATAACCGGCCAGCACAAATAAACACCTTCTCCCACCCCCCAAACAGCGAGGGTCTGGCCAAAGTCCTCGGGTTTAGGCGTAAGTCCAAATTCGACAAAAGCTGGATCACCAAGTCCTGCAATACCCAGGGTACTGTTAATCAGGAAGCGGGACAAAACGACGCCACTGTCTGCAAACTTTCCCTGCAACAGATTGTTCAACAAGCGAACAGGGGCACTAAGATTGTTAACAAAATTCCCAATAACCACGCGGAAATCAAAGGGTATAATCGCGGTATAAACAGTATTTACAGGTTTTAACACCCAGTAGTACAATTTATCATTAAAAACAAAAAAGAACCGATTCATCGGCTCCAGAGGATCAGGGTAACTTATATCTTCATCGTCATTATCGTCCCAATCATCAAACGCATCATCAAGCAGAAGATCAATATCATCCTGTACGTGTTCAGCTAGAATTTCGTCCTCCGCTAAATTGGACGCAGTGCGACTATCCTGCTTTGCACATCCCGCAAAGACAAAAACCAATAAGAGACATAGAGCAGGTAAAGATGAGGAAAATTTCATATTCTACTAAAAATCATTTCTATTATATTCCACCTGGGGGGGGCACTCAATAATCAACTCATTTTCATGATAGAATCAGAAACAAAGATTGTCAATGTTTATGAGATAAAGTCCTAAAAAGCCAATTATTTGACCAAACGGAACATTAATTTTTTCGTGGATCAAACGTTTCCCTCAGAGCCTCACCAATAAAAATCAGTAACACCAGCGTCCCAACAAGAACGGTGAAGGTAGACAGGGAGAGCCACCAGGCATCGATATTTGCCTTCCCCTGTGCTAACAATTCACCAAGACTCGGAGTTGAGGGGGGCACACCAAGACCAAGAAAATCGAGGCTTGTAAGGGCTAGAATCGATGCCGACATCCTAAAGGGCAGGAACGTGATAACCGGCGTCATACCATTTGGCAGCAGGTGACGATACATGATGGTAACATTTGAGACGCCCAGGGCCTTTGCAGCCTTTACATATTCCATGTTTCTTCCTTTTAAAAATTCTGCCCGGACATAGTCCGAAAGTCCCATCCAACTAAACAGCGACAGGAGTAACAATAAAAGAAGCACAGAAGGTTTAAAAATAGAGGCAAAGATAATCAGCAGATACAACTCGGGCATAGCACCCCAGATTTCAATAAACCGCTGAAAAAAGAGATCCGTTTTCCCCCCGAAGAAGCCCTGTACAGCACCGGTTATAATACCAACAATTGTTCCCACAGCAGTAAGGGCAAACCCAAACAGTACGCTGAGCCGAAATCCGTATAACAACCGGGCAAAGACATCACGCCCTCGGTCATCGGTACCTAACATGTTTTCACTGGTCGGAGGAGAGGGGACAGGACCATCAATATCAAAATTAATGGATTGATAGCTATGCCTGTTGAAGGGGAAGTAGACTTTATTATTACCAGCTGACATCAATTCCTGCATATACGGATCGAGATAATCTGTTTCCGTTTCAAAGTCCCCGCCAAATGTTGTCTCGGGATATTCGACGAAAAGCGGATAATAGCTTTCACCTTCGTACAAAACCAGCAAAGGGACATCGTTGGAGATGGCTTCTGCAAAGAGAGACACTACAAAAACGGCGCCGAAAAGCAGTAAACTGTAAAAGCCCCTCTTATTGCGGCAGAAACGACGCCAACGTCTGAGTGAAAGAGAAACCGACTGTTCCTGTCTATTATTGGGCACTGTCAAAACTAATCCTCGGATCAACCACCATGTAGCTCAAATCTGAAAGCAGACGGGAAAAGAGCCCTATGATAGTGAAGAAATAAAGTGTCCCCAAGACCACAGGGTAATCACGATTCAAGACAGATTGATAGGCCAGAAGTCCCATACCATCCAGTGAAAAGATTGTCTCTATCAAGAGACTACCGGTGAAAAATGCAGCAATGAAATATCCGGGAAAGCCGGTAATAATAGGGATTATACCGTTACGAAAAACATGTTTATACAAGACCTGCTGCTCACTTAAGCCCTTGGCTCTTGCTGTCAGCACATACTGTTTACGAATTTCTTCGAGGAAGGAATTTTTAGTAAGCATTGTCATCACAGCTAGACTCCCCACTGCCCCGGACACAATCGGCAAAACCATGTGCCAGAGATAATCGAGAACTTTCTGTATGGTACCCATTTCCGACCATCCATCAGAAACGATTCCTCTCAAGGGAAAAATATTCCAAAAAGAACCACCACCAAACAGCACTATCAGGACAATGGCCAGCACAAAACCCGGGATGGCATAGCCAACAAGGATAGCCGTGGAAGTGAGCACGTCAAAGCGCGATCCGTCACGAACTGCCTTGCTGATACCGAGCGGAATACACACCCCGTAGACAATAATAAAACTCCACAGCCCAAGAGACATGGAAACAGGCATTCGCGATATAACAAGATCAACAACGGATTGATGATAATAATAGGAGGAACCAAAATCAAAAACCAGATAGTTTTTCATCATGCTGAAAAAACGTTCCACCGGTGGCTTATCAAATCCGTACAATACTTTTAATTTTTCCACCCGTTCGCTGTCAAGACCAGAATTTCCACGGTACACGGAAGAACCACCAGCGACTTCACCGCCATTTTCCAAGCCTTCCATCTCAGAAAGAAGTTGCTCCACAGGCCCTCCCGGAACAAACTGGGTTACGGCAAAGGTAAGAAGCATCACACCAAACAGTGTGGGGATCATTAAGCAGATACGTTTTAATATATAGAAAAACAAATTCTTTTTTTTATTCCTTGTGTTTTTGTAATCTGTATGGCTAGTTACAAAAACGGTTATAAGCACATCAGTGCTAATAAGCTAATTAAATTCATGTTACCCTTAAATCTTGATTATACAATGCAAAATCAAATGATAACAACGACAGAAGAACTCCTGGCCCTAATGGAACGAGCCCACAATACGGATGCAATTGCTCTCGATACCGAATTTGTATGGGAACGAACATATTATCCACAACTAGGACTTATTCAGCTGGCTCTTTCCAATGAAGAGTGTTTTCTAATTGATCCTTGCGCATTGAAAGACCTGTCACCCTTGGGAAAATTACTCGCTGATCCAGCAGTTGTCAAAATATTTCATGATGCACCACAGGATCTTACAATTTTACGCAGTGCCACTGGCCATGATCCACAAAATATTTTTGATACTCGCCTGGCCGCAGGTTTTGCAGGGCTCACCTCCACACTTTCACTTTCCGCCCTTGTTGAGCGACTGCTCGACATCAAATTAGAAAAAACTGAAACACGAACAAACTGGCTGCAACGTCCTTTAAATCAAAAACAAACTGAATATGCCCTCGATGACGTTCGCTATCTGCGAGCTGTCCGTGTATTGCTTCTTGCCCGCATCCTCCCGGAAACGACGAGGTGGCTTGATGAAGAGCTTTCCTTACTTAATGATCCCGACAATTACACAGGAATCGAAGACGAAAAACGCTATATAAAGATAAAAGGTGCTGGCAGTCTCGACAGAAAAAGCCTTGCCACCCTGCAACTACTTGGAACATGGCGTGAACAGGAGGCTCGAAAAAAGAATCGACCACGGGGACATATCATTAAAGATACAGTCCTGACTTCCATTGCAAGAGAGCAGCTAAATAGCCATGATGCTATTGTCAATTGCGGAGAGATATCTGCGAAAACCGTAAAACAATATGGTGACAAACTCATACAACTCGTAGCTGAGGGTAGCGCCAGCAAAGAAGGTGACTGGCCTGATAGTTTGCGACATATTAAACTTACCTCGCAGGAAACCGCAGAGCTCAACAGTCTTCATAATTATATCGTTCTCAAAAGCGATGTGCATGGAATTGACCCGGCTCTTGTGGGCAATAAAAGTGAGCTCAAGACACTTATCAAACACTCGCCGGAAACCTCAAGACAAAATGGTGGCTGGCGAAAACTATTTTTGGCTGAACTTCACCAATAGGACACCCGGCAGTAAAAATTTGGTCTGGCTTTCAAGCAATATGACAACTTTGTTAACACCAAAGCATGATAACTACCTGCTGGCCAGATACGTCCCCCCCCTTCAACTCGCCATTTCACCTCGT
>JAOZLI010000029.1:9244-13612 GCA_029934915.1 Desulfocapsa sp.
CTCTATGCCTGCCACGACGATACTCCCTGCCATCGTGTTTTTATTATTGGATTCTTATACACCCAGTTCATTTAACACCTATAATTCAAACACTTTCGCTGACTCTACATGCGAGGCGTTAGCTATAGAAAACCCAACAGGTGTTTTTGTTTCACCTAACGGACACCCCAGTGCAGCAGGAACAGAACTGGATCCCTTAGATCTGGTAACAGCCCTTAAAGATAATGATTTAGTTCAGAATGGTGAGACTCTCTGGTTGATGGAAGGGACATACGTTGGGAACTTTACTAGTTATCTAAACGGAGCGGAAAATTCTCCCATTTCAGTCAAGCCCTGTCCCGGGAAAAGGGTTGTTTTAGAATCCCCTCTCCTGGCAACGGGAGAAAACGGTCAATCAACCCTTTTTATTGACTCACAGTGGGTGAATTATTATGGCCTGGAAATCATGAGTCGTGCAACAGGTCGTACATCACAGCAGAAAGGCTCAAACCCAACTGATCTAAATATACAGGGCGGCGTAACGGTTGGCGCACATTATAATTCCTCCAACACTAAAATTATAAACTTCATCGTTCATGATACCAGGGGCGGGTTGTCATCATTCAGCGCCTCTACTGATTCAGAATTATATGGCAATATAATCTACAACAATGGCTGGACGGCCCCTGATAGAGGTCACGGACACGCTATCTACACACAAAATGTTGATGGATATAAAAAACTAACCAATAATATATTGTTCTTTGGATTTGGCACCGGCATCCACGCCTATGTGCAAAGCGCTCCAAAATTAAACAATTATGATATCCAGGATAATGTCTGGTTTCTAACAGGAGCATCTGATCCCAGATCTTCTCAGAAAAAAGATAACTGTTTAGTTGGCGGGTATCAACCCGTCACAAACTTACTCATCAAAAACAACAAAGGATATTCTGATAATGGTCGTGGCACCCGAATCGGTTATTCAGGAAACGTTACGAATCAGAGTGCAGTTTTGCAAGATAACTATCTGGTAGAAAATTTTTGGGTTGCCGGTGACTGGGATACATTGAATATAAGCAACACTTCGATATTCCATGGTATCACAGGAGATTCTCAAAGCCAGATAACTGATTTAGGCGGCAATGATTTCCGGGAAACAGATCCTGCAAATGGGAAAAAAATATTTGTAAGTCAAAACAAATTTGATCCTCGTCGTGCACGAGTCATAATCTATAACTTTGATGAAGATGATACTGTAGCCGTAGACTTAGGTTCCATTCTAAAAGATGGTGAGGCCTACCGGATCCACTCCGTTTTTAATCTTTTTGGCGCGCCTCTGAAAACCGGGGTATATGATGGTTCAAAGGTTATGATACCCATGGGAACCATCTCTCCCCCTCAACCCAACGGAGTCAATGGCATCGGTGAAGAGGATGATCCCAAAAAAAGATTCGGTGTTTTTATTGTTAGCCACGCAGCCTGTCTCTAAACGTTTTTTCGAAATGACGGGCTGCCATATCAGGTAACCCGCCGGAAAATGATTATCCTACGGTTTCATCTGTGGGACAGTCACCCGTACCGGGGCCATTCCCCGTTCCATCCATAGGCCCTGAGCCTGTCCCGGTTCCATCACCAGGTCCATAGCCGCCGCCACCGGTACCACCAGTTCCTGTACCTGTACCATCTCCTGGACCATTACCTTTTCCGCCACCTCCACCACCTTTACCACCACGAGCCAACAATATGTCAGTATCAAGTGTGAATGCATTTAAACAATCCCCTGTACCAGGGCCATTTCCCGTTCCATCCTTAGGGCCATCGCCAGTACCTGTTCCGTTTCCGGGTCCATTTCCTTTACCTGCCATAACCGGTACTGCAAGCATAGTGATTGCAGCTGCAATAAGAATTGTTTTTACAAGTTTTTTGCTGATTTTCATTTGTAACCTCCTGTGTTTTTATATATGTACCCATGGCATCATGGCTATCAGGACATCCTGGCAACCACAGGGTCACTCTTTTTAAGCGACCGCTATTCTTCATACCCATCGGGTGGACTTAACAGGAGAACGAATAAGGGAAAAAATGGTTACAATTTTTTTTATTCTTTTTTTAACGGGTAATATTTTTTAAAATAAAGTGTAACGTTCTCCCTTCAAAAACGTTATTGGTACAGGGTGAATACTATTCAAACGTTCTACAATGAAAATAAAGACAAGCTTTTTGGCTACTTACTGCGAAAATCTGGCAACTACAATTTAGCTGCCGATATCATGCAGGAGAGCTTTACCCGCTATCTTGAACGGTATAATGATCTAGAGCCGACCCCGTCCCTGCTCTTTACCATCAGTAGAAATCTCCTCTATGACCATGGGCGAAAAAAAAGAAACGAGACGCCCTATGAAGAAGATCGACATGGAATTGAGAGTAACCAGGAAAATACTTACCATGTACGAGAAGAATCTAAACGTGTCCTAAGAGCTATACAACAGCTGGATGACGAAGAAAAAGATATCTTATCCCTTGCAGTAAGCAGTGATTTGTCTTACCGGGAGATTGCCGAAATGACAGAAAACAGTGAAGCCAACATTAAAGTTAAGATTCATCGTACCCGACTTAAATTAAAAAAGATCCTCAACCGAGAGAACCTATGAAAGATTATTTGATCAGCATGTTCATCGATAACGAACTCGATCTTGATGAAAAAATAGAGTTCGTTGAGACAATACACGAAGACAAAGAGTTTACAGACGAAGCCATAGAATTACTCAACCAGGACAAACTACTGCAGGATGACATGGTAACAATCATGCCACAAATACAAACTCCGGTGGCAAATGTTGCACAACCCTCTTTTTTCAAAAACTTCTTTTCACCCCTGGCAGGATTTGCCACCGCCATGACGGTAATTGCTGCGATTTTTCTATTCCGCCCCGATCCAATTGTAAGCAATGAAGAACCTCACCGCTTTGTCATTTACCTCCCTGATACCAGTCAGGCCGAAATCATCGGCAGCTTTACCGGATGGGCGCCAGTGGCAATGGAAAAATTAGGAACCAGTGGGTACTGGTCTTTGAACCTCACACTTCCCGAAGGAGAACATCGCTACAGTTACCTGGTTGACAACAGTATGCAGATTGCAGATCCGACGGTTCAGGCTCGTGAACAAGACGATTTTGGTGGTGAAAACTCCATAATAAGGATTACTATGGCAATATGAGAAAACACTTCATATTGCCCATGCTGTTTTTGACTGCTATGAACGGCTGCGCTGCAAACCATTACATTGAAAATCGACAGGATTCCTTAGCATTTTTTCTTAACATGCCCACGGCGAAGAGTGTCAATTTTGCGTCATCAGTTGACAACTATACTCTGCATACTGCCAACGAGATCAGCTCAGGAACCTGGCAGGTGACAATAGCCCAGGCTCCAGAGTTAAAATATTTTTACATTGTAGACGGTGCTACCTATCTCCCTGATTGTCGGTTCAAAGAAACTGATGATTTCGGTTCGGAAAACTGTCTGTATCTTCCTTGACCTGTAACTTTTTTATTTAGTAAACGTTACATAAAGTATACGGACAATACACACGGCACAGATAATTATGAAAAAATTCACTCTTATATTTTTCTTCACCCTCTTCTTAGCCCAGGCAGCAATAGCTGAAGTGGTCGACACCAGAATACAGCTGGTCATGACTGAGGCTGGATTTAGTGAGCAGCAGGTCAGCCAGGTGCAGAGCATGATTGAGACTGCTCCGCTGAAAGGACTGCAGCCAGAAGCTCTGACCAGTAAGGTTTACGAAGGTATTGCAAAACGTGTTGCCCCTGACAGAATTGTACAGGCTCTGGAACGGGTCACTTCCCGTTTTGAATATGGGCATAAACTGGCAGGTGAACTGGTACAGGGAAAAGCACAAGTTCGAAAACTCGGCAAGACTGTAGCCTCAGGAGTTGCAGCCGGCCTGACTCATCAGGACGTAGAAAAAATTACAGCCAGTCTGCTATCCAAATCGGCGACGGTGAACCAGAATGATTTTTATGCGTTAACAGAAGAAACAATGCGTACAGCCAGAGACTTATCCCGACAGGGTGTCTCTTCGGCAACCACAGCTGAAGTCGTTGGCTATGCGGTAAAAAGTGGTTTTGATGCCAAAGAAATGCAAACCATGCGTGGTTCATTCAATAAACAGGGAGTACATGGAAATGTTGAATCCCTTGCCAAAGGTTATGGTACTGCCATTGAACAGGGCGTAAGGGCTCAGGAGCTGGGTAATCGTAGCAGAAATAGCAGAAGAACCGGTGGTGGCACGCACGGGACCGGCGGGAGTGCATCCAATGACGAGGGCTCCGACGGATCTGATGGATCTGAAAATTCCGGTGGATC
>JAOZLI010000029.1:13712-15940 GCA_029934915.1 Desulfocapsa sp.
TGGCGGTTCCGGTGGATCAGGCGGATCAGGAGGCCATGGAAACGGCGGTGGCCGACGCTAATATATTTTTGAGTAAACTTTTAGGCAACATTATAACGACTAATCACTAATTGCCGCAACATCCCTACGGGTATTAAACAACACCCACATGGTATATATAGCTATCCCCGTTCCCAAGGGAACATTACCAAGATTAAGTACCGACAGAATCCAAAGAGCAATCCTGGACCAGCCCTTACCTGCCCGAAAAGCCTTTGCAGTGACAATGTGCAGGACTCCTACCAGGACGAGAGGAAGTAAAATTGTTCCTCCAGTGAATATTGCCGGCAACAAGGCGATATCCCCAGTCTGCGTTTGATTGTTAGTCGCCACAAGTCCAATGATAATGAGAAGCACTGCGGCCAGAAGATAGAGCGAGCCCAACACCATAAGAATAATACTGACAATACGAGCATGTTTTTGCATATCTTTCTTCATTCTGAGCTCCCATAGGATATTTAGGGCTCGTTCAGAAATGACTTCACCTTTTTAGAGGGGACACTGCACCACATCTTACAACGATTTCAACCTGCCAAAATCGTTGTACTCTGCAGCACATTGTCCTCCTCAAAAGACGAACTTATTTCTGAACGAGCCCTTACATTCTTTTCTCTTTTTCCGCTTTACCACTCACCTGATGACCTGAATATCTGGCAAATTATCATGCAGGTCTTTTATGTTGTTATATTTCCTTAACGTCTCTACAACAACTGGAAGAGGCTCACTCCATACTTCTGGAAAATCTTTTTCCAATCTATCAATGGGTGTATAGGCCAAGCACTCATTTGGGGGAGAAAATTGGGCATCTACTCCCTTTTTATTTCCCCTTGCATCTATTCTGTACCACCCATACTCTGGAAGATAAACTGCATTGAGACCGTGAAGACAATACGGCGCACCATGATTATTGAGACTCAAGCGTTGATAACAGAAACCCGCCGGTATACCCCGGGCCCGTAATAAAGCAGCAAGAAGATGGCTTTTTGCATAACAATACCCTGTTTTGAATTCAAGAACCTCTGAAGCAATACAAGTTACATGATCTTCCTGAAAGTCCCAACTGTGCGTTATTGTATCTCTAACATATTTAAAGACCTTAAAAATATAATCTTGATCTGAATGACTATTTTTTGCTATTTCTTTCGAACATTCTACAATCGTTGGATGCTGCCAATTAATAATATCTGTGCTTTCCAGATATTTTTGTTTTACATTTTCTTCCAGCAAACCATAAGACAATGGGGCAATAACACTATACTCAGGAACATTAGTTATCTGGATTTTATGCTCTTCACACCATTCAATTATTGCTTTTCGCCAGGCATTGCCTTCATATTGAGACCAGAGATCCAGTTTTCCAAGACGATCAAGCAAAGCCTTAAATTTTGAATATGCCCCTTTCCGCCTAAATAACATTTCAACATCGTTGGCATTATCTCCAAGATATTTAAAAGCAAATTCCAAGGCAAGACGCTTGCCAAGATCCAATTCTGTTTTATGTGGAATAACGATATATTCCGGGTCATCAATATCTTCTGGCAGATCATCATAGTCTCCAGAGTCAGCCTGAAAATATACTAGCCCCGTAGTCTGTGAAATATATGCCTCATACTCGTATGCTTGCCCTGAGCTGGCAAACATAAATGCATCTTCTATATCACTAAATTTAATTTTCATATTTTCTTTCCTTCTGGAAGGAGAACAATGGGAAACAAAAAACAAGCAGAATTGAAAATCTTAAAACGCCTGATAATTACTGTTTTTTTCCCGTTATGGCTTGTATAAATATACTCCATGGAAAAGCAGAGGATATCCCGTCACCTGTGTAGGTTCCTTGCAACCCTACTCCTGTAAATGAGACATACGCCCGTACCATAACATACCAGTTACCTGCCAGAGGATTGCTAATTGTCACGGTTTCATTGTTCCCTTCTAACCAGGGACGATAATCCCAAGTATCTTCTGTCGGTTGAGCTCCGTATCGAACGTAGCGATCCGCATCGCCAATACCTCCGAATATTTCAAATTTCAGGGAGTTTATCTCACCGGATGGCACGAAAAGAAAATAGTGTAACTCATCACCGGTGATGGCTGCCAGCGAACCAGAGTACCAAGTGTCGGCGCGGGGAACACCTGTGAATCCCAGACGAAGTGGGCCTCCACCAGAATACCCGAGAGTGTTATCAGAA
>JAOZLI010000498.1 GCA_029934915.1 Desulfocapsa sp.
ACAAAACTGATCTTTGGGATCTTGACGTCCTGCGCCAGCTTTTGTACTTTTAAGGCTGTGCGGATGGAAGATTTTGAAGGAATAACCACAATAAGCAGATGATCTATTCCTGCAATGGTGCCACGACCAAGGTGTTCTACGCCTGCTTCCATATCAAGGAGTACCACCTGATCTTTGGAAAGCAAAAGTTTCGTGAGCATTCTTCGTAATACGTTGCTCTCAGGACAGGCACAACCTTTGTCACCGGTCTGGATAGCACCCAGGACCATTAGTTTCATCCCATCATGTTCCAGCATGAAATCTTTCAGGATATCATTTACCTCTGGATTCATATTGTACATGGGTGATCCTTCAGTCTTGCCAGATCGTTCCACCAGGAGTTTTGTCATCTCAGCTATTGGGCGTATGTCAGAAGGGGATTCAACACCTAATGTCTCAGCCATATGGGGACTGGGGTCAGCATCAATAACGAGCACATCCTTCCCTTGTTTTTTTAGTTCTCCTGCCAGGAGTGCCATGATGGTGGTTTTGCCCACGCCGCCTTTTCCGCTGATTGCAATTTTCATAATGTTAGATTTTCTTTTTTTTGTTCGCTTTTTCTTGCATGAGTATCTGGAATGATTATTCTACAGTTCGTATTTAGTCGATTTTATCCACCTCGTAAACTAACAACCGGAGTTTTCATGCAACAGACAAATAATACAATGACTATGACCGAGGTCAAGCAGCAGGCCTCAACCATTTTTCTGGCAAAAGTCTTTAATTGGATGGCCATTGGGCTGGGCTTAACAGGTGTCGTCGCCATGTTTGTCGCATCCAGTGGGCTAGCTGTGAAGCTGCAGCCTTTTTTCATGTTTATAATGATAGCAGAGCTGGGGCTTGTTTTTTTTCTGTCGGCTCGCATCAATAAAATTGAGGCGGCAACTGCCACCGGACTTTTTATTGGCTACGCCGCTTTGAATGGCGTGACGATGTCCATGATTTTTCTTATCTATACCAGTTCGTCCATTGCGGCCACCTTTATGATTACAGCCGGAATGTTTGGAGCCATGGCAGTTTATGGTTTGGTGACTAAACGTGATCTTTCCGGAATGGGATCGTTTATGTTCATGGGCCTGATTGGAATTATAATCGCATCAGTGGTGAATATTTTTATGCAAAGCTCTGCTCTTTACTGGGCAATTTCTCTTATTGGCGTTTTTGTTTTTGTTGGGCTTACCGCCTACGATGTACAAAAAATAAAAAACATGGGGGAGCAAGGTATTATGGAGCAGGGTGAAGCTGCGGTACAAAAAGGTGCCATCATGGGCGCTCTTGCCCTGTATCTTGACTTTATTAATCTGTTTCTTATGTTGCTTCGTTTTTTCGGCGGCAGTAGAGACTAATGCGGGCAAGCCCGCAAGTTGCAAGTGAAAAGCTTAAAGTGTGTATTCTTGTGATTAGGTAACTTTACGAACTTT
>JAOZLI010000030.1:0-3460 GCA_029934915.1 Desulfocapsa sp.
TAACAGGACTGAAAAGGGAACTTCGTGAAAATCGAAGACGGACCCGCCGCTGTAATCGGAAAGATTCTCTTCACTGAGCCACTGACTTCAGGTATTTTTTATACTTATACCCGTCGGGAAGGCGAAGAGGAAACAAAGCTCCGAGAGTCAGAAGACCTGCCTGATACTTTAAGGAACGGGAGATAAATAACTTAAACATTTATGCATCTCTGCTTCAGATCAATTTTGGCTGGTTTTCAATCACAAAATCCTCTAATTAGCGCTGCTAGTTCTGCGGTTTTGTTCAATCGATCCAACCAAACTTAACCTAAATCAGAGCGCCTAAATTGTTTAACTTATTTATTCCTCGTTCCTAAGATGATTGCCGTCGTGGAATATCGGCATTCAACTGATTCTGTGGATACAAAGGGAAATCCCAGGTCTGATAAAATCGGCTTGGGATTTTGTTGTTTCAGGTCATCACACAGGATAGCTAACGGAGGTGTACAATGGTCGTTCGAGAAAAAAGTATTACAAAGATGGTGTTATTACAGGTTAAAGATTGGGATTCGTTTCAGTTGTTAATGCGCTATCTGTTATGATGTTATAACTAACTGTGTGGAAATCATTACTGGTTTTCACACAGTATTTTATTACCTATTGTGCTGACCAAAAACTATCAATGGTTAAAAAAGCCCACCAATCTGAAAAACTGCAACAGAAGCCAGAAAAGCAAAGAAGGTATTAAATGTCATGGAAAAAAACGCCCATTTCCAGGAAGATTCCTTTGCAATACAGACAACGGTTACAAAGCAGGGAGCATAAAACATAATAAAGACCAGGGCCGAGACAGCCACCACTGCATTCCAGCTTGGATCATTCACCAGACGATCTCCCAACGACCCTGAATTTTCAGCGTCAACCTCTCCCATTGAATAGACTGTACCCAGGGTTGAAATGATAACTTCTTTTGCCGCAAAACCACCAAGCATTGCTATATTAGTGCGCCAGTCAAAACCGGCATAACTTGATACAGGTTCGAAAAAACTCCCAACTTTTCCAGCTATTGAGTTTTTAAGCGTTGCTCCGGATTCTTCCTGCTCTACAACAAGAAGCGCCGCTTGCAACTGTCCCGGTTTTTCAGTAAGTGTTGTTTGAAGCTGCACTCTTCTTTCTTCAAATTGGTCCAGCTCAGATTGCGGAAGTCCTGGAAATGTCATTAAGGCCCAAAGCAAAATAGAAATCCCAAGAATCACGGTTCCTGCTTTTTTGATATATTGCCAGGTACGTTCCCAGGTATGAATAAAAAGTCCACGCAGGGTAGGGAAGCGGTAGGGGGGGAGCTCCATTACAAATGGTGTTGCTTCTCCCCGTAATACTGTCATTCGCAGGAATTTAGCAGCCACAAGGGCTACAAACCAGGCAAGCATGGTAAAAAGAAACATATATAAGGCTTTATGGTCAGCAAAAAAAGCACCAATCAGCAGGACAAGAACAGGGACCTTTGCCCCACAATTCATAAAGGGCACAGTAAGCAGGGTCGCCATCCGTTCTTTAGGAGAACGGAGTGTTCTTGTAGCCATAACGCCAGGAACCGCACAGCCTCCAGCGATTCCACCTGATACTATAAAAGGCATAACAGATGAACCATGCAATCCAAAGAGATGAAAGACACGATCCATCATAAAAGCGACTCGTGCCAGATAGCCGGAGTCTTCAAGAACGGCAATGCCAAAAAACATAAACATGATTAGGGGAACAAAGCCTAAAACTCCACCCACCCCGTCAATAACACCTGAAATAATCATAGATTTGAACATTCCATCGGCAAGATTGGTTTCAACAACCCCTCCAAGCCAGCCAAAAAGGCTTGCCATCCAGGCAACCGGCAATTCACTCCAGGTAAATGTGAATTGATACAACCCGAAAAGAATTAACAGCATGATAACGGGTCCAAGGAGACGGTTGGTAAGGACTTTATCTATTTTATCTGAAGTGTAGAGACGATCGGTGTCAAACTTATGGGTAAGAACTCCTTGTCGCAGAATTCCTTTAATAAAACCATAACGATGGTCGGCTATAATAGCTTCAGGATACACTTCCATGGTTTTCTGGAGATGATCGGAGATTTCGGTGACGCTCTGTTCGAGTTTGCTGGCAAGTTCAGGATTTGCTGCTTGACCTTTCCTGAGCATTTCATCATCGTGCTCAAGATATTTTATGGCTGCATAGCGAGATGGATAATCTGAAGAGAGAAATGATACTTCTTCAATGGTTGCGGTAATATCCATTAGTGTTTCATCAAGGTCTTCTCCATAGGAAATATCCCTGGGTTCCCATACTCGTGACGAAGTGGCAACTCCAATGGCCTGTGTGATAAGCTCATCAGTTCCCTTACCAGAACGAGCAATAATGGGAACCACTGGAATTCCTAGTAATTCAGAAAGCTTTTCAGTTCGAATCTCAAGACCTCGATCTTTGGCCACATCCATCATATTCAGGGCAATAATCATTGGCACGCCCATTTCAAGAAACTGCGTGGTGAGGTATAAATTTCTTTCAATATTTGAGGCATCAACAATATTGATAACCACATCCGGCTTTTGGCTGGTTAGAAAATCACGGGTTACAATCTCCTCGACTGAATAGGCAGTGAGAGAATATGTACCGGGAAGATCTGTGATACTAACCCTGTGGCCATCATGTTTAAAATGTCCTTCTTTGTGGTCAACGGTAATTCCTGGATAGTTGCCTACATGTTGCCTGGCACCTGTAAGGTTATTGAACAACGTAGTCTTACCAGCATTCGGATTGCCGGCGAGAGCCATGGTAATAGATTTGGTACTCATAATTTTTCTAGTAATTTTTTTCTATTTTTTCTTATTACAATCAACAGGTCTACAGTCACTACAACCACAACTGCACCCACAGATAAAATTTTGTGAAGGGGTCGTAGCAGCACGAAACAGACGGTAGAGTTTTCTACCTATAAAAAAGAAGGCGATGGCCACAATGATTGAGGTGATTATATTTTGCCACATGGAAAAATCCCCTTGTTAGGTGTGCCTAAGTTTTAGGTCAAAAAAAATGAAACGTACTATTTAAACAGACTCTACAATAATATTGTTACTTGTCTGTTGATCAAGGCTCAACGTTCCGCCATGAATTTTCAAAAGACACTGCGAACCATTTTGGGGGCAGAGAAGCTCGGCTTCCTGGCCTGGTAAAACTCCCAATGCTGCCATTTTAGCGCATTCTTTTCTGTCGCCGGTAATTTTACAAATTCTTAATTTCCCAGTTTGACAGTTTTCAGACAGAGGCCCATGGTGCCTGATACAGTTACCCTTTTTCTTGCATTGCTGTATTCTTTTAGCAAGGCAACTACATTTTTTATTGAGATCCCTAAATGTCATTCTTTTCTCCTTAAAAGATAAGTGTTAGGTACAACAAACAATGTGTGCTGTCAACAACTAAATCAAGG
>JAOZLI010000030.1:3560-15873 GCA_029934915.1 Desulfocapsa sp.
GAGGGGACGAAGATCACAGTTGCCATTATTGGTGCCGATTCTTTTTTTGGAGAGATTGGTTTTTTTGATAAAGCGTCCAGGGTACGTGATATTAAAGCCTTGGAGCAGGCTGAAATACTGATATTTAATCAGGATATTATGGATGACATCCAGCGTACTGATCCTGCTCTGTTCTCGACCTTCATGATTTTTCTTGTTAATGGTATCTGCGAAAAATTCAAACGTATCCTGGAAGAACGTGAACCACTGACTGCATTTGGTGCATCTCTTACAGTCAGACGACGCAGTTACGAGAAAACAAAAGCGCTGCCGGATAGTTTACTGCAATCGAGTTCATGGCGTCAAATAAGTGAGAAGGTAGAAATGCTGAAATCCGAACTTTATGACCTTACCCACGAACTACAAGCAGTTGATGGGGAGGATATCCCCGAACAGTTTATACAACGTGGAAATCAAATACTGGATACCATGAACGACTCGTTAGTCGAGTTTGACCAGTCAATGGCCGATCAGGATGACAATGACCATATGTGGGGATTCGTTTTTAAGGAGTTTTTTCCATATCTCATGCGCAGTCGTTTTGCTGAACGTGCCTATTATAAACCTAAGGGCTATGCAGGTGATTTTTTGATGATGGAGCATATCTATCTGAATACACCTAAGGGCGATGGTAAAATTGGAAGGCTTATTGATGGATGGGGATTACGACGGAAAAGCTCCGAAGCCATACGCGGAAGACGTATCCTTATGAAAGATCAGTTGGCACAGTTATCAAAGGAGCGGTTAAAGAAGAATAAACGTTTTGAGATTATGAACCTTGCCTGCGGTCCGTGTCGGGAATTATTTGATTTCCTGGCTGATTGCGAATATAGCGAAAAAATTGACGCTCTCTGTGTGGATATTGATACGGAGGCTCTGCAATATTCAAATCAAAATGTCAATGTGATTGCCCATAATGCCTCTGTACGATATATGACAGAAAACCTGGTAAAATGGGCTCTTGGTAGAGTAAGTCACGATATCGGTCCCAAGGATCTCATTTATTCTGCCGGGTTGTTCGATTACCTTGAGCCTCGCCTGTTCTGTCGACTGGTGGATAGGTGTCATGAACATCTCAAACCAGGGGGATCATTATTGATTGGGAATTACGCCCCACACACAGATGCTCTTTTTATGGATCATATGCTCCATTGGAATCTGATCTACAGAACCGAAGAAGAGTTAAGGGATTTGTTTAAGAATACCTTGTTTGGCTCCGATATAGAAATACTTTCCGAGCCAGAACAGATCAATCTTTTCGTCTTAGCACAGAGGAATTAATGTGTTAGAACGCAAAAAACTTTTAAAAAATATAAAAAACAGATACACTTATAAGTAGTACCAATGGATGAAGTGTTCTGCAAACCCGTAAACAGGGGGAAACTGTGAAAAAACACCTATTCATTATATTGTTAGCTACTCTTTCAGGAGCTATTTCCTCACCTGTATATGGAGGGGGAATAATTCAAAAACAAAACATGAGTGCCGATTACTTGCGAACCTTGAACAGGCAGGCGGCAACGGATTATGCCGATATTGCCGTGTATAATCCTGCAGGTATCATGAAAATGGATATCGGCAAATATCTGAAGTTCGACCTGCAATATATCGACAAAGAATATTCCAACTCCATTCCCGGAGTTGGTCAGCTCACACAGGATCAGCCCTCCGTCATTCCGGGATTTTTTGCTATTCATAAAGAAGACAAATGGGCAGGTTACCTTGCGGTGGCATTGATTGGTGGAGGCGGAGAAATTGATTATAAGAATGGAAACGCAAGATCTGTCATGTCCATCAGCGCCATTACGAATCTTCCGCTTTCAATAGCTGGTTCTTTTCCTCAAAGGGTTGAAGGAGATAGCCTGTATTATGGCTATAATATAGGCGGTGCCTACTCTGTAAACGATATTTTCTCATTATCTGCAGGAGTTCGTTATGTAACTGCCTACAAAGAATACAAACTCAGTGTATCAGGAGGTGCTGCGTACGGAGATTTAGTGGTCGAAACCCGAGACGAAGCTGATGGCTGGAGTGGTATCTTTGGAGTCAATATAGCTCCTTGTGATCGTGTGAATATTGGCCTTCGTTTTGAAACAGCCACTAAACTTGACTTTGAACTTGAAGCACGACAGGGAGAAGATATCCTGGCTCTTATGGGTATCCGGGATGGTCGCAAAGTAAGGGAAGATCTTCCTGGATTATTAGGGATGGGTGTTTCCTGGGAAGTTGTAGATAATCTTAAATTTGACATAAATTACATCCATTATCTCGAAAAAGCTGCTACCTGGGACACTGGCTTGGATGGAGCAGGAGACAGTTATGATCTCGGATTTTCAGGAGAATATCGATTCAATAAGCAATGGATGGCCAGTACGGGCTATGTATATTCTGATAACAAAATAGATGGTACCCAACTCCTTATTTCTCCTGAAGAACCTTATCTTGACGCCCATACAGTTGCCATTGGTGGAGTGTGGAGTCCAACAGAAGCCTTTGACGTTACTCTGGGCGTTATACGAGTATTTTATAAGGATGCCACCGATTCCTCAGGTATTAACTACGACAAGGACATTAGTATTGTGTCATGTGGAATTCAATATTCATTTCGGTGAATTCCATTTGATTTGACACGTATTATAGGATCTTCATGAAAACAGCGATGGATAGCAGTGAAAAAATGCAGTTACATCCTGTGATGTTGAAATTTCAAGGCTCCCAAGCACATCTTGAAGGTCTGTTTCTTGACGACTACAGTATTAGTTCCCTTCCCATCGTTCGATTCTCCTGTTTCGTTGGACTTCTTATTTATGGACTCTTTGGCATCCTTGATGCCTATCTCATTCCAGAGATGAAAAATATTTTCTGGCTCTATCGGTATGCCTTTTTCTGCCCCTTGTCTGTTGGAGTATATCTTTTTACATACTCACCTCTCTTTAAAAAATTGCAACAATTGGTCATTTCCCTGTGGGGAATATTTGCAGGTGGAGGCATTGTAATGATGATCACGCTCTCTACTCCCCCTGTATCTTTCTCTTATTATGCAGGATTGATTCTCGTATTTATGATGGGGTACAGTGTAGTAAAACTCCGGTTTGTCTGGGCAACGGTTGCTTGCTGGATAATGGTGGTTCTTTATGAATATGCTGCCATTGTCCTGATAGAAACGCCCACTGAGATCCTTGTAAATAATAATTTTTTCTTTATTGGAGCAAACATTATAGGAATGATCTCCTGCTATGCCATGGAGTATTATGCCCGCAGGGATTTTTATATGAAAATGCTGTTGCATGATGAACGGGAGAAAGTCCACAAGGCTCATAATATACTGGAGGAACGAGTAGAGGAACGAACGATACAACTGCTGGAAGCTAATACCAGAATCACTCAGGAAATGCAGGAACGGTTACAGGTAGAAGAAGAACGCAGAAAAATTCAGACAAAGTTGATACGTCACCAAAAAATGGAATCCTTGGGACTTATGGCTGGTGGCGTAGCGCATGATCTGAACAATATCCTTTCCGGAGTTATCAGTTATCCTGAATTATTGCTTATGGATTTGCCACCCGACAGCAAAATGAAAAAGCCCCTTGAACAAATTTTAGAATCAGGTCAACGAGCTGCCGCTGTTGTGGCAGATTTGCTCACAGTGGCAAGGGGGATAGCCAGTCTTCATGAGGTGGTTGCCATAAATGACCTGGTTAATATGTATATCAGGTCACCAGAATACAAAGCACAGGAGTCATACTACCCGAAAATTACAGTGCAATTAGAATTAGGGGCTGATCTTCCAATGTGCAAGTGTTCACCTGTGCATATTCAGAAAGTTCTTATGAATCTTGTGAATAATGCTTTTGAAGCCATTGAAGTAAGTGGTACTATCGTGCTTTCCACTTTCACCCAAATAATAGAGTCGAATGCATCCAAAGCATCGTTGCTGGATGCAGGAGAATACATTGTCCTGCAAGTTAGCGACAGTGGTACTGGTATCCCTGATGAAACCTTACAGCATATTTTTGAGCCTTTTTACACCAAAAAGGTTATGGGAAGAAGTGGTACAGGGCTTGGTCTTGCTGTGGTTTGGAGTACAATGCAGGAGCATCGTGGGACCATTGATGTCACAAGCAATGAAAATGGAACCGTCTTCTCTTGCTTTCTCCCGATTACCACAGAAAACAAAATGCAGGAAAAAAATGAAGAACAGGAAGACCTTAACGGTACGGCATCCATACTAATTGTGGACGATGAACAGGTTCAACGTGATATTTGCAGCACAATTCTTATGAAACTTGGCTATAAAGTGTACACAGTCAAGAGTGGTGAAGAGGCAGTGACCTTCCTTGAAAAGAAATCAGTTGATCTGCTGGTCCTTGATATGCTGATGGATCCTGGAATGAACGGAAAACAGACCTATGAAGCAGTGAGTCGTCAAAATTCCGGACAGAAAGCAATTATTGTCAGCGGCTTTTCAAAAGACGATGAAGTGCAGGCTGCTTTGCACCTCGGTATTTCACAATATTTAAAGAAACCCTATTCAATCGAACAGCTTGGCCTGGTTGTTAAGCAGGCCCTGCAATAATTCAAGAGACATTCTTCGTTTTACGCTCGATATTCAAATGAAAGACTCGAAAAACAAACTGGCCGAAGCAAGAAAACGAGCCGTTTTTTCAATCATACTTAATATCTTCCTTGCGGTGGGAAAGGGGACTGCAGGTGTCGCTTCAGGTTCTGCTGCACTGCTCGGTGATGCAATCCATTCGGCCACCGATGTCTTTGCCTCCACTGCTGTGTTTTTGGGAATATGGGTTGCGGGACGTGAGCATCCATCGTTTCCCTATGGCCTATATAAAGCAGAAACAGTTGCTGCTTTGATTACATCTATGGCAGTAATTCTGGCTGGATATGAAATCGGTAGACAGGCATTTTTCGGAGTTCCAAGTCTGCCGGATGTAAGCATTGCTTTACCCGTTGCCGCAATTTCACTGGTCATTGCACTGTCTTTTGGGCTGATCCAGTTACGAGCAGGCAAGCGACTTAATTCACCAGCTCTCACTGCAGATGCAAGGGATTATCTTGCAGATTCACTCTCCACAGCAGTTGTACTTATCAGTTTGCTTGTTGTGCCTTTTGGGTACAATGTTGATAGAGTCGCAGCTGGAATTGTATCTCTTTTCGTTTTTTATGCAGGTGGACAGTTGTTTGTCAGTGCCTTAAAGGATCTGCTGGACGCCTCCATTGACAGGGAGACAGAGAGAAAAATAATCAGTTATGTGGAAGATTATCCACGAATCAGCCGTGTTAAAAAGTGTTTCAGCAGAAATGCCGGTGGACGTTATCTTGTTGATTTGGATGTGGTGATGCGTACCCCATCTCATAAAATTGCTGATCTTGTTGCGGATCGCCTGGAAGACGAATTATTAGAAGAATTTCCTGGCTTGGTTTTGGCTCGAATTCGTCCCCATTATGCACCTGGAGAATTTATTAAACGGGTAACACCTGTACAAAGTCCTACAGAGGGGGAGATCAGTAGTCATTTCGCATCAGCTCCATGGTTTTTAGTGGAAACCATGACTACAGCTGATAGAATAGTGAAAAAACGCGAATTTATCGAGAATCGCTATAAAGATGCCAAAAGGAAAAAGGGCTTACTTGTGGGCCGCTGGTTATTAAAAGTAAAACCGGATGAGGTTGTAACAGAAGAGCAGGATAGCGTTGCTCTTGAATTGTTAAAAGAGTCCGGTGTGGAGCTTATTCATCCTTCTTCTGTCACGTTGACAACAATGTGATCAGCCTCGTTATTACGAAGCGTTAATGTCCCACCCATGACCCGAAGTGCAACGGGATCATACAATGGCGCCCGCCCCTGAATGGTTATTTCGGTACCAGGAACCAAACCCATCTCCCGAATACGTCGCCCAAGCTCACCACCAACTTTGACGGATAGTATTGTACCCGATTGTTTTTCTTTCATTTTTCGTAAATTTATTTCAACCATACTCTTACCTGTGTTGTTGGATATTTAGATTAGGAAATGCTTTTATAGCTTTGTCCTACTACTATGTCAAAGGGTTTGATTTCATCCCCGTTCCTTAGCTACTCTTTCAACGCAGGAGAATGATCAAACAATCATAGAGGCATCATGAACGATTTTTTTCATTTCCCGTACAGCCTGGTCAAGCCCTACATAAATCGCTCTGGCAATTATCGCGTGGCCAATGGAGAGTTCTTCGATGGTATCAAGTGCTGCAATACGTGAGGTTGTCTGGTAATCAAGTCCATGTCCTGCATTTACCCGCAGGCCCATTTCATAAGCCTCGTCAGCACTTTCTGCGATGAATTTGTATTCTTTTTCACGTTCAGATTCGGATGTCGCATCGCAGTAGCGCCCGGTGTGCAGTTCCACGTATGTCGCACCAATGTCATAGGACGCTCTTACCTGTTTTTCTTCAGGATCAATAAAGAGAGACACTGGAATTCCTGCTTTTCGCATTTTTGCAATGGTCTTTGCGAGTTTTTTCTTTTGCCCTGCCACATCCAGTCCACCTTCGGTGGTGAGTTCCTCACGTTTTTCAGGGACAAGGGTCACCATATCCGGTTTAAGACCCAGTGCAATTTCTATGATTTTCTTATTGGCACCCATCTCAAGATTCATTCTGGTTTTGATGGTTTCCCGAAGCAGTCGAACGTCACGATCGTTAATGTGCCTTCTATCCTCTCGTAAATGAACTACAATTCCTGCAGCTCCCGCAAGCTCACAAATAGACGCTGCTGCAACCGGATCAGGCTCTGTTATTCCTCTTGCATTTCGAACTGTTGCTACATGGTCGACATTAATCGCTAACTGGGCCATTTGAATACTCCGTGATTGCTGTAATTGACTGATTAATTTCTGTTCAAGGTCCCACATTGCCAGGGCTTCTTTTTCACCTTGCTCATGGTCATGTCCAAGAAGGTGCAAAAGACCGTGGGTTATAAGCCAGGTAAGTCGATCATGCAGGGAAATGTTCAGTTTCTGTGCTTCTACATAAGCTGTTTCCGCTGAAATGACGATATCGCCCAATTCCTTAAAAGGGTAATCCTCCAGTGGGAAAGAGAGGACATTAGTCGGTCCCTGTTTATTTCTGTAATGCTGATTCAGCCAGCTGATTTCGTCATCATTAATAAGGAGAATGGAAAGGCTGTGATCTGCCACCCCGTTTTTCCGGAGAAGCCAGGCTGCACGGCGCAGGAGTAAGCGTTTGTTGATATAAACTGCAGGCAGTTCACAATTAATGGTACATTGAACGCTCATGAAATTTGATATTTCTTTTCTTTAGAACTCTTCTCGTAGGCGGCAATGATTTTTTGTACCAGGGGATGACGCACTACGTCCTGTTTCGTGAAATTACAAACCTTAATACCTTTAATGTTCTGTAGAATCTTTTTTGCGTGGCGCAGTCCAGATTGCTCGGACCGGGGAAGATCAATCTGGGTGATGTCACCGGTTATAACAGCAGAAGAGTCAAACCCCATACGGGTTAAAAACATTTTCATCTGTTCTCTGGTAGTATTCTGGGCTTCGTCCAAAATGATAAAGGCATTATTTAATGTTCGGCCTCGCATAAATGCCAAAGGGGCAATTTCAATGGTACCGTCTTCAATCAATGCGCTGCTTTTTTCCGCACCAAGCATATCACTGAGTGCATCGTAAAGAGGGCGTAAGTAGGGGTTTACTTTCTGGGCTATATCCCCTGGAAGAAAACCAAGTTTTTCTCCTGCTTCAACTGCCGGGCGTGTGAGGATAATAGATCGTACCTGACCTGTGACCAAAGCAGAAACAGCCATGGCAACGGCCAGGTAGGTCTTACCGGTTCCGGCAGGTCCTATGCCAACTACAATGTCATTGTTGCGAATGGCATCAATATACTGTTTTTGATTTTGGGTCTTGGGAGAGATAATGCGGTTCTGGGCAGTGATATACACCTTATCCAGAAATATTTTATCAAGCCGTGCAGCAGGTGTTACTTCAAGTACCTGTAGACCAAAGGCAAAATCAGAGCTGTAGACCTGAAAGCCTTTATCAATTAATCCATAAAACTGATCCAGAAGATCGGCTGCAAGTGTAACCTCATGTTCGAGACCGCAGAGTGTAACTCCATTGCCTCGAACATGAATTTGGACTCCAGCTCTCTGTTCAACAAGCTGCAGATTTCTATTGAACTCACCATAAAGGATTGCCGCCTGATTGTTATCAGCAAAGGTGAGATCCTGGCTGATACTATTTGCCAAGTTTTTCATCAATAAGCTTCTGCATTGCTTCCACTGTTCTGGTTTTGACCTTCACACCATTAATAAAAATAGTCGGTGTGCCGGTAACGCCAGCTTCTTTAGCGTCGCGAAGATCCCGGTCAAGCTTTTGTTTGATTTCTGGAGAAAGCATATCTTTCTGAAATTTCTCGATATCAAGATTCAGTTTTTTTGCAGTTTCCTGAATGCTTTCAGCAGTGATTTTAGGTGTTGCAAAAAGTTCATCATGAAATTCCCAGAATTTCCCCTGATTACCGGCAGAAAGAGCAGCAAGGGCTGCAGGAACTGCAAGCTTGTGGAAATTCAACGGCATGTTCTTAAAAACAATTTTTACGGTGTCTGGATTATGCTCGAGCACCTGCTCGAGTAGCGGCACAGCTTTGCCGCAGTGAGGTCATTGAAAATCCGTAAAAACGGCGATGGTAACCGGAGCATCCACTTTCCCAAGAAAAGGGGATCCAGCAGTATTGATATTGACGATATAATCCATGGATAGACTGGTAAAAGTCTTGTCCTTATCATTCATTAAGTAAAGTTTTTCCCCGCGAGGTGCAATATCAATTGCAGAGACACCTTTCTTCACGTCCAGTTTGCCAATAAGATCTCCACCTGCGGTGTACACAAGGACTTTTTGTTGGTCTGTGAGGATAAAAACACGTTTACCATCTAAGGAATGAACAATATCCAGAGGTTTATTGGGGAGTTCCCAGCTTTTCTCTTCCTGCCACTGAATCTGAGAAGATCCAGAAGCGTCACCAACTGCCAATGCAGAAGTAGCGGAAAAGGAAAGCATCAGTACGGCGCAAACCGTAAGATACTTTTTAATCATTATAACTCCTTTTTTTATGTTTATTTGGTAGTTTAGCTTTACCTTTAGAAGGTGGCTCGCTACGTATACAACGTGTCACTTATAGTCACAGATAATCGTTTTTGCAAGCAAAGCTATTTGATGTAGCTTTCTTTTCCTTCGAAATTCGACATTCCCTGTTCGATATTCGTTATTCTCTTTGTCTACCTGTATCTCCAATTACGTTTTTTCTTCCTTTGGGTAAGAAAATAATCGAGTGCTCCATAAAGAAGAAAACCAAGAACAAGACCAATAAAAAACTTACCCCAGCCACTGCCTGCCTTTTTGGGCGGCTCTATTTCCTCCTGAATGACAGGTGCAAGTACCGGGGTGCTGCTCTTAGCCTCTACAAGCTTTTGGGCAGGTTCTTTCTGTTGCCCACCTGTGACTAGCTTTACAAGTGCTTCGTGGGTTGGTGGTACCATGGTGAACCCCTTGGCGAGCAGCTCGATAGCCTTTGCATCACGGACTTTACGGTTTTTACTTCCCATAACAATGGCAATAATACGAACACCACTGCGTTTGGCGGTAGCGGCAATGGAAAATCCGGCTTTTACAAAATAACCGGTTTTCAAGCCATCACAGCCAGCATAATCTTCGAGAAGATGATTATGGGTTCGCATAACAAACTCTCCACCACGAAAATCACGCACTCTGGCTGAAGTGTAAAGAAAGACTTCCGGTTTTGTACTCAAGTATCTGCTCAGAGTTCCAAAATCACGGGCAGTACTCACATCAACACCTTGTCCTTTGGCAGGGGGGAGTCCATGAACGGAATAAAATCTGGTGTTTTTCATTCCAAGTTCCTGTGCTTTCTGGTTCATCATGGCAACAAAGCCATCCTTGGAACCTGCCACATGTATAGCAAGTGCAACTGCAGCATCGTTGGCAGATTGAATCATCAATGCATAGAGTAAATCTTCAACAGGGAATTGTTCCTTTGGGTCAAGATACACCTGTGATCCTCCCATTTTAGAGGCTTCCACAGTAATCTGGATCATATCGTCAAGCTGCAGGGTGCCCTGTTCAATTTGTTCAAGAACAACCAAAAGTACCATAAGTTTCAAGGTACTGGCAGGATAAATCTGAGCATCCGCATTTTTTTCAAACAAGGTCTCCCCGGTGGCCGCATTAAGGAGAATAGCAGAACGATAAGGTTCGGCAGAAACAGTGGTAATAGCGGCACGGTTGGCCAGACTTGTTGATGCATAAAACAGAATACAGAGTGTGAAAACAAAAAAGGAGTTGTGTTTCATATTACCCTCGAGCTTACAGAGAACATTGTTTAGCGGATTTTCTTTTACCAACGGCAGCAGCATAGATAGTTGTTTCTTCACTGGCATCCAGGTCGATCAATGCATTAAGTTCATCATCATAGAATGCAGCGACGGGGCAACCACCATTCCCGGTGGCTTCTGCAGCCACAAGAAGATTTTGGCAGATATGTCCGGCGTCGAGAAAAATGTAACGCATTCCACGATTACCATACTTGCTCATGCAACGTCTGATTACTGCTGACCAGAGAAAGCCTACAGCTGCATTTCCCATAAATGTCTGATCAAGACAACATGCCGCAACTTCTTTTCCACAATCCTTGTCTCGCAGTTGTTCAAGACAGAAGTTTCTAGGATCAAAATGGTATAGGCCAGGAGCTAATCCCTCGACCCGATTAGCAGATAAATAGGTCTCAATGGGATACAAAGCACCACCTGAAGGTGTTGCTCTAAAGGAGTAATCGCCTGACTTAGCCGTAATTCCCTGAGATGCCCAAAGCATAAAAGCAAGCTCATCAAATGTGACATCCTCAGGCTCATATTTTCGCAGGGATCGTCTTTTTTGGACGAGCGGGGTGATTCTTGCCTCGTCCAGACTCCAGTTAGTGGGGAGTTTAATCTTCTTGGCGTCAGGATACTCTTTAAATGTTTCAACCTGTGCAATTGCAGGACGTTGTATTTCTTTGATTGTTTCTCTTGTGTAGGTAGTTTCCCGTAAATAGCGGACTCCGGAGCATTCTTCAAGATCGGGCATCGTTTGGTTCCTGAGTTTGTTTTGCAAGTTGTCCACAGGCAGCGGAAATATCTTCGCCACGACTGGAACGTATAAATACCGAATAGCCCCCATCACGTACTATGTTCTGAAACGCATAAATTCTGTTTCTGGATGTGGTTTTGTAAGGCAGGCCCGGCGATTCATTGTACTGAAGAAGGTTAACTTTACAAGGGATACCTCGTAAAATTCGTACTAATTCATGAGCATGCTCATCGGAGTCGTTAATTCCCTTAAGCAAAATATATTCGAACATGATGCGCTTGCGTTTAGCCAAAGGATAATCACGACAAGCCTGTAGCAATACACTTAAGGGATAACGATTATTTACGGGCATGAGTTGATCTCTGGTTTCGTCATCAACACCGTGAAGTGAGATGGCCAGATTAACATCTGTTTCAAGACCCAGTCGGTTCATATTTTTGACAATACCACAGGTCGAAACGGTTATTCGCCTGTTTGTCATATCAAGGCCACGCGGCTCTGTGAGGATGGAAATAGATTTGATAAGATTATCAATGTTGTTTAGAGGTTCTCCCATCCCCATAAACACCAGGTTTGTCACCCTGTCAGGGCCTATCAGTTTTCCCTTTGGTTCGTTTAATAGAAAATCCGAGACACTGCAGACCTGATTCACAATTTCAGAAGGGTTGAGATTTCGAATAAATCCCATGGTGGCAGTGAGGCAAAAAGAACAATTCATGGCACAGCCAACCTGTGAGGAAATACAAAGGGTGTTGCGGTCTGGTTCGGGAATCAGAACTGATTCGATAACTTTTCCATCCTCCAGAGTAAATGCAAACTTTACGCAGCCATCACTGGAGCGTTGAATAACAGGATCCTGAAAACGATACATGCGTGCATTTTCAGTAAGGCATGCCCGAAACACCTTGGCAAGATCTGTCATTTGTGAGAACTCAGTTATACCTGGTCGATATAACCACGACATAATCTGTCTTCCACGAAAAGCAGGTTGGTCCAATGATTCAACATACTGAACCAGTTCGTCCTGCGTTAAATTACGTAAATCTGTTTTTACAATCATTTGTGTCCTATTCCTGAAGGCCTACATATAAACAAAATATTTACAGCATTCAA
>JAOZLI010000499.1 GCA_029934915.1 Desulfocapsa sp.
CTTTTACACTTTCAACTCTGATAAGGAGTGTACTTTCGTGGAAGAGCTATTCAATTTTTTTCAAAAACCGAAAGGTCCTAAAAAGTTTAACAAAGTTAAGATTTCCCTCGCATCCCCTGAGAGAATCAGGGATTGGTCACATGGTGAGGTAAAGAAACCTGAAACTATTAATTACCGTACCTTTAAACCGGAACGTGACGGCCTCTTTTGTGCCAAAATTTTCGGCCCGGTAAAGGATTTTGAGTGTAACTGCGGTAAATATAAACGCATGAAGCACCGCGGTGTAGTCTGTGAAAAATGTGGTGTTGAGGTCATCCAGTCAAAGGTTCGTCGTGAACGTCTTGGCCATATAACCTTGGCCGCACCGGTTGCACATATCTGGTTCTTGAAAAGTCTTCCTTCCAAAATTGGTGCGGTTCTTGATCTCACACTTAAGCAGCTGGAAAAAGTTCTCTATTTTGAACAGTATGCTGTGACCTTTTCCGAAACCGATGCCGTTCCTGCATGTACCCTGTTAACAGAAGAGCAGTACCGTCAGGCACGTGAAGAGCATCCTGGAGAATTCGAGGTGGGTATAGGTGCTGAGGCAATTCACGAATTACTCGCTGCCCAGGATCTTATTGAGCTTTCAAAAACGCTTCGTGAAGAGATGGCTACCACCAACTCGAAAACCAAACGTCAGAAGTACGGAAAACGCTTGCATGTTATTGAGGCTTTCCGTGACTCTGGTAATCGACCCGAATGGATGGTTTTAAAGGTTATTCCAGTTTTACCACCAGATTTACGTCCCCTTGTACCGCTGGAAGGTGGTCGTTTTGCAACCTCGGATCTTAATGATTTGTACAGGCGTGTAATTAATAGAAACAATCGATTAAAACGACTGCTTGAACTTGATGCTCCCGATATCATTATCCGTAACGAAAAACGTATGCTGCAGGAAGCCGTAGACGTACTTTTTGACAATGGTCGTCGGGGACGTGTGATTACTGGAGCGAATAAGCGGCCACTTAAATCCCTTTCCGATATGCTCAAAGGGAAACAGGGACGTTTTCGTCAGAATTTGCTTGGTAAACGAGTGGATTACTCCGGTCGTTCCGTTATTGTTGTAGGACCTCATCTTCGTCTGCATCAATGCGGTATTCCAAAGAAAATGGCTCTTGAGCTCTTTAAACCTTTTATCTATAATAAGCTGGAAAATCGCGGATTTGTTACCACGATTAAATCAGCCAGAAAAATGGTTGAGAAGGGTGCCAAAGAAGTATGGGACGTACTCGATGAGGTAGTGACAGAACGTTCAGTGATTCTTAACCGTGCTCCAACGCTGCATCGTCTTGGTATGCAGGCCTTTGAGGCAGTTCTTATCGAAGGAAAAGCCATTCAACTCCATCCACTGGTCTGTGCAGCATTTAATGCAGATTTTGATGGTGATCAGATGGCTGTTCATGTGCC
>JAOZLI010000500.1 GCA_029934915.1 Desulfocapsa sp.
AAAGCACCCATATGACAGGTAGAGCATGTTGGCGCAGTATAATAATCTCTGCCAAGTACCCATTTACCGGACTTATGGATATTCATACCGTTCATACCACGATCACGAGCTGCGGTGAAGTAGGCTATACCATGCTTAGACTCAAGATAAATTTCAGCCTGCGGATGATCAGGACCTAAATGGCACTTTCCACAGTTTTCAGGCTGACGGGCAACAGATGCTTTAAAGGAGTGCTTACCATGACAGGCATTACATGCACCTTTGGTTCCATCAGGATTCAAACGACCAATACCACTATTGGGGTAGGTCATTGGATCAAACATTACAGCCTTATGCTGGTTCAGGAGTGGCTTGCCATCTTTTCCTCTCTGCAACTCAATAATAGAACCATGACACTGCCAGCAACCATTAACAGCATCGGCCTTGTCTTCCATGGAGCAGATAACTTCACCAACAACGTTATCAAGGGAGGCCATAATCTGGCCAGCTGATGCGTGATGAGATGGTGCCATCTCCTTCACTTCGTTTTCATGGCAATAGGCACAATCTTTCGGAGTCTGAAGGGTCTTGATAAAAGCACCTTCATGCATATACCCGTACTCATCACCTTCCATTGCAGCATGACAGTTATAACAGGAAACCGACCCATCCTGAGCTGCAGCATGAGGTGAGTTTTTCCACTGCATAACCAGTGAATAATTTTCCTTCATATGGCAATTAATACACTTGACGTTGGCTTCTTTAATAGCCGGATCCTGCGTATTCATGGACGCCCTGGTTGTTGCAAATGATGGACTCGCAATCAACATTCCAAGCGCTGCCACTGAAAGAGTAGTCTTCCAATATTGCATTTTCATTCCTCCCTTGGGAACATTATTAATTTGCCGGAACATCCGGCTCTTCACACTTTTTAAGTGATGGCGTCGTAAAAACTCTTCATCTGCTTCGTCACGCGCCCAAAGGAAGTGCCCTTGGGGTACAAATTTACTGTCACTGCGGCGTACTAAAGTACGCCTCATTCCAATAAATTTGCGTTCCTCGCATATGAAGTTTTTTACTTAGCCATCTAATTTCTAAATTTTTACAACCTTTTTCACTACACTTGTAGGAACGCTCCTACAAAACAATCTCTTTTACGCTGCTTCTATGCTTTCATCTTCCTGCCAAAACGGAAGCACTTTACCGATAAGCCACAAAATAACGACGGGGGCAATCATGATAATAATTGCAGGCAGGATACCTTCCTTCTCAAACCACATGGGATGAAAGCTGGTGGCCCCACGTTCACTTTTCGACATCAACTGCCCGCCCACAACAACATTCCAGCGCATGAGTAAAACCTGAATAAGAATCATGACGGAAACAATGGGAGCAAAAAAGAGCAGGATGCTGTCTTTAAACTTAATGAGGCTGAGAGCCATAAGGATAACAAAAGGAATCACAG
>JAOZLI010000192.1:0-3604 GCA_029934915.1 Desulfocapsa sp.
GTAAAATGAGAATGATTGCAATGGCGAGGGCTGAGAGTGCGCCCAACGTGCTGACGTCGTGCATTCTATAAGATTCCTTCTGTTTTTTTAACTATCAATTCAGCAGTAGTAAGAGGACGTTTGGCTTAGGGATGCCCGGCAGGTTTGCTCAGATCTGAGAGCTCCACTTTGATTTCTATCTCTCCGCTATCTCCATTTTCAAGTTTTCGCCTGACTTTTACCAGCAATATATCCCCGGCCCGGGAATCCATCATCAGAATCCCTATGTCTTCCATGTTTTGTACGGGCTCATTATCAATGGAGATGACAATGTCTTGTTCTTTAATACCTGCAGTGCCAGCCTTTCCAACAGGACTGATTCCAGAGATTTGAAGATATTCCTCGTCGTCTTCATCTTTTTCAGTGGCGAGAATGATACCAATTTTCCCTTTAGCGTCAAGAGCTCCTGCCTCTGCCATAAAGAAGAAGTCCGCCTGGCTGGCAGGATCTGCTGGTCCATTATTACCATACAGGTTTATGACTGTGGATTGTTCAACGTTTATACGTCGTAACAGCCGTGGTGGAATTCCAGAATCTTTTCTGGTGTGTTGCGAACCTGCAATGACAATGACGATTTTTTCGGGGTTGTCCAGTAAAATTGCAGCAATATTTTCAGCCATGGATTCATCCCAGATAGCCTGAGATTGGACAAAACCGGCAATGCCGTTGTTCCCGTGGGGCGATTTTGCATGAAAACCGTGCACCATTTGCAAGCGCTCCACATAACCATCCATACCCAGATCCCTCGTTTTGGCGATTACCTCTTGCTGGTCTTCGCTAAGATCATCGGTGTGGCCATCTTTAAATACCGTGCTCACAATTTCCCTGTCTATATTGATGCCATACACAGGGATCTTGTTCGTGCGACAGAAATTAAAAGTGGGGCGGAAAAGTCGCCAGTCGTAGCGCCAGACATCAAACCAGCGGGATTCACGCAGGAATTCTGTTTCATCTGTATCTTTGTCAAGGACGTAGTCGTCCAGTGCATCCTGACTGCTCACGGGAAACATCTCCATGGCTATGGCAAGATTAAGCCCTTTTTTCTGCAGGGCCTGAATGATTCTAAATTGCAGGAGATGATCGGCTAAAGAATCATGGGTTTCACCAAGATAGAGTACTCGTTTTGTGGAAAGTTCTGCGAGAATCTGGTCGAAACTCTGTACGCTGCTGGTGGCACCACCCAGGGGCATTTCTTCAAGTAATACCATCAGACCATTCAGGGTGTTCTCCGTGGACTTTTCCTGGATACGACCTTTACTAAAGGAAAGATTAGAATATTTTCCGTAATGCTTCAATTTTCGAAGTGCAGCAGCTGTTTCACTCTGGTCACTGCTGCTTAGTAACACGACAACTTCTTCATCATTTAAAGGGTTTGTATGTATGTTGAGATGAAATCCGGGGCTTGTCTCTTTTTTCTCGCCAAAGAGTGAGGCATATGCTGTATTACTGCTGTTTGTAAAAAGAACAGAGTTTGTTGCAAGTTGCTGATTTGTGACAGTCTCACTGTCGATACTGATCCAGCCCTGCTGCTCAGCCCACTGCAGAAACGGACCCAGGTTTTCTTTGTCTTTTTTATCGGTGATAAGCAGACGATTTTCAGCTCCCATAAAACGTGACCAGGTTGGCGGTAGTTCCTCATGATGCAGTGTCCTGAAAATATCATATTCCGGATCGATGGCAAAAGAGAGGGGCGGTTGATCCAGCGTCAGGCTGATAACAGTTTCTTTCTCGCTGATAGCCTGATTAAAGGTGGTTTCGCCAGCAAAAGTTGTTACCCGAATTGGGAGTTTGAGGGTGTAGGGCTGTTCAGTTTTTTGCAGTAGTGTGAAGTTGAGAATGGATTTATCCTGTTTGTTCTCAGTGTAAAGATTGGATATCTCAAGTGTTGGGATATCTTTTCTTGTCAGTTGCTCGTTGAAAAAAGGTGTTAGGTCGCGTTTGGATGCTGTTTCAAAGGCAGTTTTGATATCGTTCCAGCCTGCAGGTGTGCCTTGCATGGAGGATGCAAAAAGCCGAATACCACCCGCAAAATCCTCAGGTCCCAGCAGGCCGCGGAGTTGATGGAAGAACATGGCAGAACGATTGTATCCAACTGCTCGAATAGCTTTGGCCATGGGTTGGTTGTGGCTGGCAGAACGAAATTCGTTGACTGCAATACCATTTCCTTGATGGACATAACTTTGATAATTGATCAGGCCGTTTTTTCGATGCTCAGCCCCTTTCCCTTTATCGGCGGCGTAGCTGTAATCGGCAAGATAGCTGGTGAGCCCCTCGCACCAGTTTGCGGAATCATCTGCAACTTCAATGGAATTGCCAAACCATGAATGCAAAACTTCGTGGCCAAGGGAGGTCTCTTTAATAAAGGGTAAACGTAGTACCATCTGGCCAAGAAGGGTGAATGTGGGCATTCCGAAACCTGTGGGAAGGCGGTTGGCAACGATTCCATAATGATTGTACGGGAATGGTCCGATTTCTTCTTCGTAGCGGAGAATATATTCCTTTGCCGCATCAAGATATCCCCGGCTTAGATCGGCATCTTCAGCAAAAAACCAGGTGGAAAGAGAGAGGCCTTTACGGATCTCTTCCGTATTTACTTGATAAGGGCCTGCAGCCAGATGGATCACTCGCACAGGCTGTGAGAAGGACGTTGTGAGTCTGTTTTGTTTCTGTGCTGTGTCGATATTGTCCGATTCACTGATTCCTTTAAATCCTTCGGGAAGCTTGGCGGTGAGGGAGAAAAGCATATCTCGATCTGGAACAGGATGCCAAGAGGAGGTTAAGGCAATGCCATCTCCACTTATCCGGTTGTTGAAATCCCTTGCTTCCGTTTGCAATGTGTACGCTATCGTGACTTCTTGTTTTAACGTACCCGCATACATACTGATAGTGTTTCCCTGGGGAATGGGTAAGTCAAAGGGCGTTTTCCCCTCTTCCTGAATGCGAATGGAATGAATCAGTAGTCCGCCCGTGAAAAGTTCCCATTTTTCTCCTGCTGGGAAATTGATTGTAGCTGTACCGTCCAGCCGTTGTGAATCTGTTTGAAAGTTGATATCAAGATGATATTGAACCTGACTGGCATAACAAAGCGTTGCAGAAAAGCTGATAATTAAAAATAACAGAAGTTTCACATCTTTCTCCGTGCAAAGGAATATGGTAAGGTGGAAAAAACGAATATCGAATATCGAATATCGAACAAGGAATGTCGAATTACGAAGTGAAAAGAAAAAAACGAGAACTTCGTTCCAGTGGCCCTTCCTTCGACATTCGACATTCCTTGTTCGATATTCGATATTTATCTTTTCCCACATTGTACCATATCATTATAAATTCCCTACAAGGGAATTGGAAAAAAGTAATTTATCCACCTTACTTGTCTTTTTTCCCGTACTCTTCGTTACACCAACAGTTACATAGCGCTGCTATGCGCCTGTTGGTGTAACGAAGAGTACGAAAAAAAATCCTGCGTAATTTGGGTAAATTATTTTTCTCCAAATCCCTAAAAAGATTGAGTCCATTCCATGCACATAAAACTAGTAGCAATAAACGGTCGTTACACTCATTCTTC
>JAOZLI010000192.1:3704-5142 GCA_029934915.1 Desulfocapsa sp.
TCCATTCCATGCACATAAAACTAGTAGCAATAAACGGTCGTTACACTCATTCTTCTCTGGCTTTATTCCATGTCCGCAATGAACTTGAAATGCATTGCCCGGAGGCCTCCACTGAAATCATCCAGCTGACCTTGAGAGATCCCTATTATGAAGTGATGCTGCGACTAAGCAAAGACCAACCCGAGGCCATCTTTTTTTCCTCTGCTGTCTGGAATTCGGATCGGGTGGAAGAACTAATCTGTGATCTGCACGCACTGTTACCATCCTGTATGCTGGTGGTGGGTGGGCCTCAGGCCGAGGTTGTAGCTAAGAATGTTGAGGATGGTATTTGCACCGTTGTTCGTGGGGCAATTGAGGCGGTTCCTCAAGAGTTTTATGCAGATCTGCAAGAACATACCCTACAGGCGCATTATGGAAGGTCATTTTTTCATCTTCCTGATAAAAAGGAAAAGTTTCGTTCTCCCTACCGTGAAGCGGATTTTGCAACCCATCTGAAAAATAGAAATATCTACTACGAAAGCTCCCGGGGATGCCCCTTTTCCTGCTCCTACTGCCTTTCATCTGCAGAAGCTGGAACAGTTCATAAGGATATCGAAGTTGTGCGGCAGGAACTTGATCAGATTATGGCGCATGCTCCCAAGGTCTTACGATTTGTGGACAGAACCTTCAACGATCTGCCGGATAGGGCTCTGGAATTATGGAAACTGGTGTTATCCTACGATGCTGAGACGCTCTTTCATTTTGAGATTGCACCGGATCGTATAAGCGAAGAAATGTTCGAATTTCTGGCCACAGTGCCGGCAGGACGATTTCAGTTTGAGATTGGTATTCAGTCTACCCACAAACCAACCCTTGCCGCAATTAATAGAAAGATAGATCCGGATGTTGCCCATGATACGGTATCTCGTATAGCAAAGGCGGATAATATCCATCTGCATGCTGATCTGATCCTTGGCTTGCCCTACGAGAGCAAAGAGTCCTATTTGAAATCCTTTGCTGATATCTTTGCCATGGGGCCGCATTATATTCAGATGGGTCTATTAAAAATACTGCCCGATACATCCATCAGTATAGATGCGGAGGAGTTTGGCTACAGGTATTGCAATAAGCCTCCCTACTCGGTTCTTGCCAATAACTGGCTTGATGGAGAGACCTTGCAGGAGTTGTACTGGTTTTCAGAGTGCGTTGAAAAATTCTGTAATAATAGATACTTTCCATCATTGTGGAGATATTTACGAAAGACAGAGAAGGATGTTGGTCTCTTTTTTCAGCAAGTGCTCAGGGTGGCGCTGGAGAAAAGGCTTTTTCAGTTGGCTCCAACCCAGGAATTTTTATGCAATATTCTTGTAGAAACGATACAGGAAATGGCAGATGCGCCACTTATCCGTGAATTACTTATTTACGACTGGTTTCGTTGTGGCCAGAAAAATCTTCCTGC
>JAOZLI010000501.1 GCA_029934915.1 Desulfocapsa sp.
AATGTATTTAGCAATATTGGCGCTGACCCCAGTGTTGACTATAGCAGGGGGTTTGAAAGAGGTTTCTTCCGTAACCCCACCTGTAATGAAAATGACGACTGAGGTGCCGGAAGGTGTTGGTACTCCGGACCGTTTAGAAACCCGAATCGGAACACTGAATCTTTTTGATGGGGTTCCTGACGATGCCACGGTGCAAAAGGTGTATGACAATCTTGACTTCCTGCGGGCAACCGATGCCTATCTGAATGGAATTCAGATCGCATCAATGTCGGGCCTGCGCAAGGGCTATCTCTCTTTCGGACCAGCCAACACCACGATGCTTCTTTTTGAAGACCTGATGGACTCGAAAGCGCTTTGGCTCACACCCAATACGGTCTCTGTCTACATGGCTTGCTGGTTAGAACTCGGCAAAGAGCCGATGGTGATTATAACCCCGCCTAACGTACTCGGGTTGATTGATGACGCCTTTTTTAAGTATGTCGCAGACTTCGGCAATGTTGGTCCTGACAAAGGAAAGGGCGGCACCGTAATTATTGCACCGCCGGAATATTCCGATGCAGATCTTGCCACACTTAAGGCAGATAATAAAGACGCCTATGTCTATCGCTCCAATACCTACGGCAACTGGTTGCTTTCTCGGGGATTTCAGGTAGATGGCAGTGCGGCATCCGCCATTGCTACCACCAAGAAGATCTTCTCAATCACACCCCTTTCTAAGCGCGATACCCCAACCAAGATGAACTTTATTAATGTTTCGGGTAAATATCACAACACCATTCATCGTATGGACGATGGAATCTACGCTGAAATTAACGAAGTGATCCAGCGTGAACCTGCAGCTGCCGGCGACCCGGAGTTGCTCGGCCAACTCGCAGCCATCGGTATCAAAAAGGGACAGGAATTTGCGCCGGACGCTCGCATGAAAAAGATTTTGACCGATGCCGCAGATGTGGCTGCGGTAACGGTACGGGCCCTTTCATCCGCTCCAAGAAGCGATGATTACTTTTTCTTCCCTGGCAAGCGGCAGTGGTTGACACCATTCGTGGGGGGCAGTCACGAGTTCATAGGCGATAACGTTCGTCTATTGGATGCCCGTAGTTTCTTCCATTTCTACGCCACGGGCATCACACCGGCCATGTCCATGAAAATGGTGGGCAAAGGGTCTCAATACGCGTTAACCTTCAAGGACAAAGACGGCAAACCGCTCGATGGCTCCAAAATGTACAAAATTACATTACCGCCTAACGTGCCCGTCAAGGATTTTTGGTCTTTCACCCTATATAACAACCAAACCCGCGCCATGTTGCAAACTGATCAGCAATTCCCCGGCCTCGATAGTAAACAGAAGGAATTGCAACAGAATGCCGATGGATCATACGACATCTATGTCGGTCCTGTTGCACCAAAAGGCAAGGAATCAAACTGGATGCAGAGTATTCCCGG
>JAOZLI010000502.1 GCA_029934915.1 Desulfocapsa sp.
TCGGAAAAGGCGTTTATTGATTACGATCTTTGCAGTCGCTGTATGATCTGTGTCGATATTTGCAAGTTTTCTGCCATCACTGGCGATACCGAACCGGTTATTATCAAATATTCCTGTGAAGGATGCGGTGCCTGTGCCCTTAGCTGCCCCGTAGATGCCATTGAGATCCGACCGGTTATCAACGGCAGGCTAAACCTGTTCAGTTGTGTTGGTCTGCAGGTCGTTGCCGGTGCACTCAACATCGGAGAATCAAGTTCCGGTCGGCTGGTTGATGTGGTAAAAAAACGCGCCAGAAAAGTAGCCGAAGATTCCAGGGCAGACTTTCTCATCACCGACGGACCACCGGGTATAGGTTGTCCGGTCATCGCCTCTCTGAAAGCAGCCGATTATGTACTGCTGGTGACGGAACCAACACCTTCCGCCCTTCATGATCTGCAGCGGATAATTAAGGTGGTAGGCCATTTCAAAACGCCACTGGGGATTGTTATTAACCGGGCTGATATTCATCCCGAGACAAACGTACTTATCAAGCAGTTCGCCTCAAAGAATGGTTTTGATCTTCTGGCTGAGATCCCCTATGACCCTTGCCTGCCTCGTGCTCTTTCTGAAGGAAATCTTGCCACTACGGCGTATCCGGATGCACCGTCATCACTGGTTATCAAGGAATTGGCCCATAGCGTGCCGGTCTTGTGTTAAATAGTATTTTTTTTGCGGACTTGATTGCACGTGTTTTGTTAAAAAGAAGTGTTCTAACAAAAAGGGTGACCGATTAAATATACAATTTGGTGGTGCTGCCATGGGGAGTTTTGTCCAACATTCTATAACACACGCTATCATGATCACCGGCTTTGTCTTCATGATGATGGTGCTGATTGAATATCTCAACATCCTTTCCAGAGGAATATGGCAAAAGGGACTGCAGGGTTCTCTTTGGAAACAGTATCTTCTTGCCTCTTTCCTAGGAGCCACACCCGGTTGCCTGGGAGCATTTACTGCAGTTTCTCTCTATACACACCGGGAAATCACCTTGGGAGCCCTGGTAGCAGCCATGATTGCAACCAGTGGTGACGAATCATTTATCATGCTCTCAATGATTCCGGAAAAGGCACCGCTGATTTTCATCCTTCTGCTCTGCATTGGCCTTGCTGCCGGTTACCTTACGGATGTGCTATTCAAAAAAAAAGCAGCAGGTGAAATAAAGGGCTGCAGTCATGAATTTGCCCTCCATCCGGAAGACATCTGTCACTGCTTTCCCTGGGGGCAACTCAGAAAACAATGGCACCACTGTACACCGGCACGCGGTATCCTCAGCAGCATACTGCTTCTCTTTCTTTTTGCTCTTTATACCGGCCAGTTGGGACCAGCTTCCTGGAACTGGATGAAGGTTACCCTGGTTATTGTCTCGTTCGGAGCCCTCTTCATTGTTTCCACAGTACC
>JAOZLI010000193.1 GCA_029934915.1 Desulfocapsa sp.
CTTCTTGCCGGGCTTGGCTACACCATTCATCTTGGTAATGTTCTCGTCTATCCGGATGCGAAACAATATTACGGAATGGCGCAGAATATTGCCGTCGGCAATGGTTTCACTCTGGATGGTATTACTCCCATAGCACTCTTTCCACCTGCGGTGCCCTCTTTTTGGGCTCTGTTTATTAAACTGGGCGCTCCAATTATGGTGCTGCGTTATTTCAATTTTATTGCACTGGCTCTTTGTGTCTATATTATTCGCTCAATTCTGACCACCACCGGTGCGAAATCAGGGTCTGCTTTGTCCGCACTCTTGATTCTCTGCTATCCCGTTCTTTTTTATACTGCAGGTACCCTCTATACACAGACTCTGTTTATGTTTCTGCTGCTTCTTATTATTCGGGTGGCTGTCTCGCATCAGTTTTCCTATCTTCATGCAGTGGTACTCGGTGTATTGTCCACGCTTTTAATCATGAGTCATTCCACTGGCATATTTATTCCACCACTGGTCGTAATCTGGCTGATATTGCCCAGGAACTATTCCATGGTAGGAAAGGGCGTGGTCGCTGCATTGATTGCAATTATTTGTTTCTCGCCATGGTGGTATCGAAATTATACAGTCTTTGATCGCTTTATTCCCCTTACCTCGCATGGTGGTGATACGCTTTATATTGGGAATAATCCTAATACCAATCTGGATGCGTGGTACACGTATACCGAAGAAGACTATTATCTTGAGGCCAAGCAATTTTCAGATGAGGAAAAGAACGCGTATTATCTTAGAAAAACGGTGGAGTTCTGGACAGAGCACACAGGAGATGCGTTAACGCTTTATTGTGTGAAGTTGTTGGATCATTTTAATTTTCGAAACAAGCTCGCCCAGAGCCAGGAATCAAGTGTGCTACGTGATACGGTGATGTTTGTCACCTATTATCCCTTGCTTATCTGTTTACTTGTGCGTTTGTTGCTTGCCTGGCGTATTCCGTTATCTAAAACGGAAACGCTGCTCTTTGCTATTTATCTGGTGAGTGCTTTTTTTCATGCCCTGTTTCTGCCACGTATTCGCTTTCGTCTGCCCTATGATGCAGTACTAATAGCCCATATTGGCATTATGTACTCGCTTGTGAAGGAGCGCTATAGTCTGCAGGACGAGTGATATGTACTGTTGCAGCTTCTATTTACTCTGTAAATGCTTTAACCGTTTTTGAACATGTATATTTCCGGGATCTAGCAGAAGCGCCTGCTGGTATTCTTCTATTGCTCGGTAGGGGATATCCTGTTTCTTGTAATAATTCCCCAGCAAAATATGAAAATCTATATGATCTGGTAGCTTTTCAATTCCCCGACGTAATATATCAGCTGCTTCGTGATCCATTTTTTGTCGTTTATAGAACCGGTATATTTGATAAAAATATCCTGCTTTAATGGTTTCTTCCTGTTTAATAAAATCCAAAGCATGTAGACGATAATATTCAGCGTCTTCCAGGTTACCCTGCTTTTCCGAAAATGATCCCAGTTGTATCCAGGAGAAAGTGTTATCAGGAAGAATCGAAACAATCGTCTCTCTGCTCAAGTTGCCTCGAAGAAGCAAGGGCGGGAGTTGCCTGGCAAGTTTTGGGTTGCGTTCAATCCCCGTTCGGAGTGCATTGGATGCCTCCTCAAGTCTGTTATGTTGTAATAGCCAGTCCAGCCAGGTTAAGATCAATTGTTCCTTGTTATGGCTGCGGATGAATCCTTTATCCATGAGCTCTTTTGCCGTCTCTTCCTTTTCCGGTGGAAGAGTTAGTGCAAGTCGTTGGAGATATGCTCCTTCCAGGGGATCTTTTAACGAGGCCTTGAGATAACTATCAGTGGCTGGTTGCAGCTGGTTTTGATAGGAGAAAATGGTTCCCTGATAGTATGAATATAAGCCATTGAGTGGATCGTAGCGGATTGCCTCGTTGATTGTTGTGTGGAGCTTATGAAAGAGTGTCTCAGAGAGTCGTGGATTTAGATAAAAGTTTTTGGTCTCTTGATAGTGTTTTTTACCGGCAAGAATTCCTCCCTGCAGAAATATGCTAAGGATAAGCAGTGGAGCTGCTGCGAAACAAAAATAACGATATTTTGCAGCCCCCTGGCCTAGAAGAGTGTGGCGTGTACGGTAATGAAGCCGCGTGTTGCCGGCAGAAACCAGAACTCCGCAGATAAAAAAGAAATAAAGTCCATTGGCCCCGTTATGCATATTAAAGTCTGTGACGCTGTGGAGTAATATGGAAAATATGGCAGTGATCCCAGCAATGGTAAGAAGAATAGAGTAGGACTCATGCCTTTTTCCAAGCATTTTGATACCGTTACTCAGTACTGCCAGAACGAACCAGGCTGCAAGACCAAAACCTACAAGTCCACCATCGGTAAGTAATTCAATATAGTCGTTGTGGGCATGATTAAAAATACTCGAGGTGGGTATTGTTGTGTATGAAGGAAAGACGTGGCTAAATGTTCCAAATCCTGCCCCTGTAAGGAAAAAATCACGAATGAAAGGGGCGCAGTCTTGCCATATAAGAAGACGACCATTGTTGATTCCGCCAGTTTCTGTAAATGCCCTGTTAAATTTTGACAAAACAGGCTCCCAACCCAGCCAGGTAATAGCTAAAAGAATACAGGTGAAGATGAGAAGATAGGTGATCTTACCTGAATGTACCTTTTTTCTACTTAAGAGTGCCAAGAAGAGGAAAAGACCCAGGGTTATTGCAATTGTACCACCGCGGGAGAGAGCGATGAAAACAGAGGCAATAATCAGAATGATTCCAAACCCAATGAAAAAATGGAGGTTTGAGCCAGGAGCAGTGAAAAGAGCAGTTGTTCGTTCACGGAGTGATTGCTGTTTGTCGAATTTGGGCCGATAATAAAAGAAATGCGCCAGAACCAGTGGAAAAACCAGCTCCATAAATCCTGCATAGTGATTGTGGTAGACCCAGGGGCCAATGGCGCCAGACCCCTCCGGCGTTGAACGAAACCAGTACAGCTTATCAGGAGAGGTGAACTCTTGAAGAATCGCAAAAAATGCAATGCCAATTGCCAGCCATACGACCGTCCGTACAGTTTTAGTAAGCTGCTCTTTACGGCTAAGAAGTTGTACGGTGAGAATATAAAACCCGGCATATGAGCTAATACGAATACATTCCAGCAGGGTGGCACGTTGATTGACAGTAAGGGGGATCCAGTTTTTGCTTTCCTGCAGATTGAGGAGTGGTGCATAGGTTTCGTAAATATTCGGCGCTATAAAATGTACCAGATCAGCAGGTAGAGGAAGAACCTGTAGGAAAAGATACGTCGGAAGCAGGAGTAGTGGAATAACTCCAGGAATATGTGCAAACGGTTGTTTATTACGGTTTGGGAAGAAAAAAACTAGCAGATTCAGAAAAATAAGTATTTCAACGAGGGCGATGGACCATGTTTCCACGCTTCCAAAAGCAAGAGGAGCAAATAGCAGTGTTACTATGAACAGTGGAAAGGAGAGTCTGTTCATTGACTCTGTTTACCAATATTTTTTATGATGCCATCACTCTTGGTCTTTGTGGTAGTAGTCATAGTAGCCATAGTATCCAGAGTCTTGTTTTCGAGGCTTTACGTTGTTAAGTACTATGCCTAGGATATTTGAATGTATTTCCTGCATCTTTTTTAGACCAGAGCCCAGCATATCGTAGGTTGTTTTTCCACTACGTACGACGAGCAAGGTGCCATCAACAAGTTTGCTGAGAGTCAGGCTGTCCGTCACTCGTTGGATGGGGGGTGAGTCTAATAAAACAAAATCAAAACGTTTTGTCATTTCATCAATGAGGCGTTGCATTCTGTCGGATTGTAATAATTCAGCAGGGTTTGGTGGGATTGAACCGGCTGTTATCAGATAAATTGCATCCTCTTTAATAGTTTTTATGAGATTCTTATCATTACTTCCGGCAAGGTAGTGACTGAGGCCATGCGAATTGGGGATAGAGGTAATGGTGTGCAGCCTTGGGCGGCGCATATCACAATCAATAATCAGGACTCGTTTGCCATTCTGGGCTAAGATAAAAGCCATGTTGCTGACAGTGGTTGTTTTTCCTTCTGTTGGGGACATGCTGCTCACCAGGATGGCTCGTGGCGGGTTGTCCGGGGTTGAAAGTAAAAGACCCGATTGGATCAGACGGTAACTCTCTGCCATTGGAGAGAGCGGGTTGTTCGATAGCCAATCTTCGATGTCACCCTCTTTTTTATCCAGCTCTGCCACAGCTCCTAATACCGTAATGCCAAAGCGTTTCTCCAGGTCATCACCATCCTTTATACTGTTATCCAGGTACTCAATAAAAAATGCCAGACCTATGCCACCAAATAGTCCAAGAATAAGGCCCAGTGCGAGGTTACGCTTTTTTCTCGGTGATGATGGGTGAGTGGGGAACTTGGCTTTCTTGACCACCCAAATCTTCACGTCCTGGGATTGTTCAGTAACTGAAGCTTGTTTAATACTTGAGGACAGTGCATCATAGAGAACACGATTCATGTCCACTTCACGGTTCATAATGGAGTATTGAGTAAACCGTTCGTTAACATTCAGCATTTCAGCTTTTGTTTCTGTTAACAGCTGCGTAAGGTTTAGTTCTCTGGTTTTCATGAGATCATAGGAGTTACGAGTAGATTCTATGATCCGGTTCACTTCAAATTTCTTTTCTTTTAGAAGAAGATCTCGCTCCGCCTTGGCATTAATCATTGCGGGGTGTTTGTAGCCATATTTTTTTGATAGATCTTTTATCTCTTGTTCTGATTGAAAGAGCTTTTCTCTAAGTCCTTGAAGAACCTTATTGTCAGCAAAGAGCGGTATCATCTCAATGTTGTCATAGTTCTTGCCTAATTTTTTAATTTGTTCATAGAGTGCTTCATACTCTTTCTGATCGGACTGAGCTTTGGAAAGTTGGGAGCTGAATTCAGCAAGGCGCTGCGGATATACCGCGAGTTTGTTTTCGACGGTAACCAGGTCATTGTCCCGCATATATTTTTGCAGAGCCAGTTCTGATTTTTCAAGCTTTTTTCGTTCTTCGTCAGCCTTTTGAGTCATCCACTGCAGAGAATAACTGCTGTTGGCAAGTTTAATCTCCAGGATTTCATCGAT
>JAOZLI010000194.1 GCA_029934915.1 Desulfocapsa sp.
TTTTGAAAAGATGGATGATGAAAATTGTGGTCAGTAAAAGCAATAGAAGAAAAATTAGAATATTAATCAGTGGAAAAACAACCCGGATATATTGTTCTCCATGCAGGGTCCCGATAACCTGATTTCCATACTTAATCTCCTGAGAAAGTTCTTTTAGGCCAATGAGCTTTATTCTGTGAAGAAAAAGAGAGAGTTCGGTTAACGGGGGAGATGTGACTGAGATATAGGTGCCAGTTACTGGAAGGGAAACAGAGAGTGATTTATAATGGTTGGCCTGGACTGCGAGCTGCAGATACGCTTCTGCACCATTTTTATTCAACGCCCAGATATTATCGGTAACGATGGCTGCGTGGTTATTGAAACTTTTTTGATCAAGGTGGGCAGTATTTATAATGAAGATATAAGCGATGCCAGAAAAAACAAGCAGGAAGAGACATAGTATATACAAATAACTGTTACGACGACTACTACTATATACAGATGGCATAGTTATAAATCATTCCTTGTTAGATTTGCTGCCAACTGTATAGCAAGGCATTAAATAGAAGAAGAGACAAAAAGAAAACTATATTGTCTTTTCTGATAAAACAATTTTCCTTGACTTTGGGATGGATGTCAAGCGCTTTCCCTGTTTCTTTGTTGGAACATAATAAATAAAAATACGGGACAGATCACGATTCGATCTCCGGCTTACCACCAGCATGTTGTTTGTGGTGCTAGTGGTAATTCATGGAGATCAGCTATCGTGAGTATCTGCCTTCTTTTTGTAATGCTTCTGGTTTGGGGTTGCGGGTCGAAATAAGGCATTTTCCCGTTCATCAAGAAAGAGTACTTTTCTTGGTCCATCTTCAAAATTTTTATATAAGAATAATTCTTGACTAGTCTGGGTATGGTGAACAATGTGTACTCACATTGACAGACTATTTTCTTTTTTCGAGGAATAAGGGCACCTATGAAAGCTACAGAACAACGTTTGGAAGAACATCTTATCATTAAAAAACCGTATTATCTGGCATCTGGCAGCGAGGTTGAAATTGCCATAGCTGCTCATAAGAACGGCTTGCCTCTTCTTCTGAAAGGGCCAACCGGATGCGGGAAAACCAGATTTATGCAGTTTTTGGCCTGGAAGTTGAAGCGTCCCCTTATTACTGTTTCCTGTCATGATGACCTTTCCACTAGTGATCTCGTTGGTCGTTTTCTGATTCGCTCCGGAGAAGCCGTCTGGACAGATGGGCCATTAACCCTTGCTGTTCGTGCGGGTGCAATCTGTTATCTCGACGAAATTGTAGAGGCCCGAAAAGATACCACCGTGGTCATCCATCCTCTGGCTGATGATCGCCGGGAGCTTCCCGTGGAAAAACTTGGTGAACTCCTGAGTGCTCCGCCGGAATTTATGATCAGTGTCTCTTATAATCCAGGATATCAAAGTGTCTTAAAAGATCTCAAACCCTCAACACGGCAGCGCTTTGTCGCCATTTCCTTTGATTATCCGGAACCTGATCAGGAAGCGAAGATCGTCCGTAAAGAAGGCGGTGTTGATAAAAAACTTGCTGATTCCCTGGTGAAATTAGCAGTTATGACACGAAGTTTGAAGGAATCCGGGCTGGCAGAAGGTGCTTCTACCCGTCTGCTTATTCAAACAGGACTGCTGGTTCAGGATGGAATTGATATCCATACAGCCTGCCGCGCCGCACTTATTGAGCCGCTTAGTGATGATCCAGAGCTTTTGGCTGCCTTGCAGGAAATGGTCAGCTCCATTTTTTGATGGAGTTGTAGAAAAATAAATGAAACTGGCAAAACTCACTGAACGTTTTTACGATCTGGTTGCTCCAGATATTCCCAATGAATGGGATGTTGAGGAAGTTATGGAACCCCTCATGGATGCGACTGATCCTGTCTGTGAGGCCATTCTGGGACATATTCCGGTTATCTGGCCTGTGTCTCACTCGCTCTGTTTTGATTTTCTGCGTCTTCTCCCTAACACCTTACAGCATCTCAATCTGGAACAAATTCCACGCTGGATCGGAATTACTCTTGATCACTATGAAGTAAATGGACTTCGTGCTGCTCAGCGTTTTATGCAGGATGACATTGAAGCCTATCTTTTAAAGTTGAAAGGAACAGGTGGACTGAATTTTGGATCCGTTGAAAAAAAGTTGCTTCCGTATATTCGAGGGGTTGCAAGGGATGAGCTGCAGATTGGCCAGGCCAGACAAATTTATACAGACACCTCTATCATTTTTGTCCCTGAGGAATTGAGCGTTTTTACAGAGAACCAGGATAATTTTCTTCTCTATAAACTCATTCTTACCTTTCAATGGGGGTTTATTGCCTGTGGGAGTTTTATACATAAGCCTCCAGTAAATTTTCAACATCTCCTAAAAAGTGAAGACCGCCTCTGGCTTCATGCATTTATTGAGAATTTTACACAACCATTGCTTGCACGTGATATTTATCACAGCCTGGAATCCATTCGAGTCATGATTTTTTTAGAGCAAGAGTTGCCGGGACTTATCCGGGCCGCAAGGAAGCAGATATTTCCCCATCTTTCTTTATCCAATAACAATCATCCCCTGTATGGTCTGCAGGAGATACTGATAACTGAAAAAAACAAGAGGTGTGAGCAACTATCCTCCTTTCTCGCATTGGCAGGACGCAATGACTACCCTCATGGATTGGCTTCTGCACAGGATTCTGCACGTTTGACAGCAAAACTCTATTCCACATTTGAAAACGATAGTTCTGAATATGTTCCCCTGGTTCCCTTTGCTTTTCAGGGTGTTTTTAAATTACGCGCCGTTGAAACAGCGCGAAAAATTCGGGAACAAAAAATGGGGGAGCAATTTGTTGATATGATGGCGGCCCATCTGCTCTCGCTTTCGGACAAAGAGCTGGGCAAACTCCTCAAACAGGATAAACGGGACAGTGCTGACAAGGGCCTTGCTGAGTCAGATATCAGTATGATCATGGATAGTGAATTTGCTCAAACTGCAGATCAGGAAAAGGCCGCTCCGCTGCTTGTCACCATCAATAATGAAGAACTGCAAATGCCTGAGGAGCTGGAAAGTTTCAGCAAAAACTTTCTGGATGAATTTGGCCACCTTCCAGCCCATTTTCTCTCAGCTGCTGCCGGGAAAGCAGGACAGGAGATGTTGGAACACAATGTTTCAGGGCATAATGAAGAAAACAGATCTCAGGGTGCCAATATACTGCTCTATGATGAGTGGGATCACCGGAGACAGGGCTATCGGAAGAACTGGTGTTCACTGCACCTGAAGGATCTGAAACCAATTCATTCTTCATTTATACGAAACACTCTTGATACTTACCATGGTCTGACCATTCGTCTTCGACATCAGTTTGAACTGATGCGCAGCCAGGAACGTTTCGTCAAGCGTCAGCGAGAGGGAGATGATATTGATTTTGATGCTCTGGTGGAATCAATCTCTGATTCTTGCGCAGGAATCTCTTCGTCAGATCGTTTGTTTATTCGGTTAAAACGTGATGAACGTGATATTGCAGTGCTGTTCCTTGTGGATATGTCTAACTCGACAGCTGGCTGGGTTAATAATGCCTTGAAAGAATCGCTGGTTCTCATGGCTGAAGCTATAGAAGTGCTTGGTGATCGGTATGGAATCTATGGATTTTCAGGGATGCGCCGTTCCCGTTGTGAACTTTTTCATGTAAAGCATCTTACAGAACCCTATGGTGATGCAGTCAAGGAACGAATCAGTTCCATTGCCCCCAGTGAATATACCAGGATGGGCCCACCCATTCGTCATTGTACGCAATTGCTGAAAGATATTGATGCCAAAGTACGGCTTATTATCACCCTCACCGATGGAAAACCGGAGGACTATGATGATTACAAAGGTGAATATGCCATTGAAGATACCCGGCATGCTCTGCTTGAGGCCAAGGCTGCGGATATTCATCCCTTCTGTATAACCATTGATCATCAGGCCAAGGACTATATGAAACATATGTATGGACCGGCCAATTATATTTTCATAGATAATGTGCGCAAACTTCCCCTACGAATACCTGAACTGTATCGTGTATTAACTACTTAATTTACAGGCATTAGTTTTCCTTCTTTTTATCTTTTTTTCTTTTACTACCAGCACAACGGCGGCAATGATCAGAGCGACTCCCGCATAACCCAGGGGGGTAAAAAATTCCCCCCACCAGTACCAGGCGACTAGACCGGCAACTACGGGTTCAAGGGTGGCAACAATGGATGCTCGACCTGCTTCTATATATTTTAACCCGGCATAGTAAACGTGGTAGGCGCCGTAGGTTGAGATTATAGCCAGTAAGCCTAGGGCGACCCATGCCCATGTCGTTTTTTCAGAAAAAGAAAACCAGGGAAGGAGGAGCAGGGCACCGGGAAGCAGAGTGTAGAAAAAGAGGAGCCCTGCCGAATATTTTGATGAAAAATATTTGCCAAGAATATAATAAAACGAATAGCAGAACCCTGAAAAAAGGCCCGTGGCAATACCGAGAGCCAAATTTCCGCCATCTCCGGTCATAGGACTATCGGGCTGACTTGCTCCAATGAGTATGACCCCGCTGATAGTAAGTCCCAGAGCCAGCAGTTTACCGGATGTCACTCGTTCTCCCAGGAAGAGTCTGGAGAGGAGGATTACCCAGGCCGGTGCAGTGTAGAGCAAGACTGAGGACAAAGCAGCTCCGCTCTGTTCAACTGCAACCTGGTATGATCCGTAAAAAAGGGATATACACAAAACACTGAACAGGCAAAGTGGCAGTAAGTCTGTGCGCATAACCTTGATCGGTTTCTGTCGAATCAGGATCTCGGTAGCAAAACAGCACCAGGCCAGAAATGCCCGCCAGAAGGCGACTTCAAGAGGTGTTATTCCCTGGGCATAGGCCATTTTTCCCAATGGGCCTAGGAAGCCCCACATCACTGCAGCCATAACAATGTAGAAATAGCCTTTACGTTGCGTTGTGTTTTTATCGTTACTCATATTGGTAAATAGCAAACATGATGCCTTGAGTATTTATGATGTCGTTGATACCTGCTGCAAAAACGGATATCTTTCTACCACAGATATACTGTTCAAGACAATTATTAACCC
>JAOZLI010000195.1:0-3324 GCA_029934915.1 Desulfocapsa sp.
GCCATAATAGCTGGATTTGATTCCGCTGTATCATCTCCGATTCGTTCAAAAATATTTACGCCGGAATATCGTTCCTCCTCGGTGATGATAGAGGCCATGGTCCGCACGACATTTACCGGATTATTCCCTGCCGCCGTCTCACCAGAAAGCATTACAGCATCTGTTCCTTCCTTAATCGCCACCGACACATCCGTTACTTCTGCGCGGGTGGGTATAGCATTTACGGTCATGGAATCGAGCATCTGGGTGGCGGTGATTACAGGGGTGTTATATTTCCAGCAGAGACTGATGATCTCCTGTTGAATGCGTGGGACTCTGGCCGCTGGAAGCTCTATTCCCATATCACCACGAGCAATCATAATTGCATCTGTAGCATCAATGATATCCCTGATATGCTCCACCGCTTCAGGCTTTTCTATCTTGGCAATTACCCGGATATCTCTTTTCCCGGATGCTGCAATCAGCTCTTTTATTTCTAAAATTTCGGCCGCCGAACGCACAAATGAGAGCGCCACATAATCGACGGAATGTTCCAATCCCCAGGCCAGATCACGTTTATCTTTTTCGGTGACCGACGGCAGGGAAAGTTTTGTTGCAGGCAAATTAATACCTTTACTGGATTTGAGGATTCCACCAACGATAACTTTACATACAACTTCTGTTTCGCCTTCCTGAATCACTTTCAATTCAAGTAATCCATCATCAAGAAGTATCTGATCCCCTTCACGAAGATCGTCCAGAATTTCGGGGGCGATGGTGGAAAAGCGCTCGCTGCTGCCCGTGATGTCAGCCGCTTGAATCGTGACTTGTTTTCCCGCTTCGAGCTGAACACCGTTACTTTCCATCTGACCGGTTCTGATTTTAGGCCCACAGAGATCCTGTAAAACAGCTATTGGTTTTCCCCATTTTTCTTCCGCAGCTCGAATATTGGCAAGCGTCTTGCCGTGGTCTTCGTAATTACCATGAGAAAAATTAAGCCGTGCTACATCCATACCAGCCAGAACCATTTTGCCAAGAGTTGCTTCGTCACTACTGGCGGGACCGATGGTGGCAACAATTCTGGCCATCTTTCTCACCGAGCTGTTGCTTTGAGACTTCAGGCCACCTAGAAGCTCGGTAATCTCATTAAAATCAAATGGTTTCCCAAAGACACCGATCACCATGTCAAAAGTGAGGAGGCGCTCTCTGATTTCAAGATCAGCATAGGAACCAGAAATTACGATAATGGGGATACGTGGACAGACAACCCTCATGGCTTCAATAAATTGAAAGCCATCCCAACCGGGCATATGAAGGTCACTTATGATGACATCATATTGTCTCGAAGTGGCAAGAAGAAACCCCTGCCTTCCGTTATCTGCTGACTCCGTACTGTGTCCCTGCTGAGACAAACGCGTTTCGAGTAGCTTTCTGCTGACTTCCGAATCATCCAGGATCAATACGCGCATATGACATTCCGCCTTTTATTTCTCATATATTGAGAGTCGTATTCACTTTATTTTATTCACAAGAGTATCATACGACAAAAGAAAAACAGAAGTCAAAAGATTTACTGGAGATCTATGGGTGACCTCTCAGCAATTGGGAGTCTGATGTCACAGAACTGATAGACATTCCATATTTTTTCATTTATTATTGAACAATACCCTCAGCCTACAAGGCAGGGTGACTACCAGAAACCAGCTATTACAAAGGAGAGGGAATGGAATCGCTTGATTTTTCAGTGAATGAAGAGCGTTGTATCAGTTGTGCCGCCTGTGTGTTGGATTGTCCATTACTTGTACTCACCATGGAAGAGGCCACACCAGCAGTGATCGCTGATCGTGCTTCCATGTGTATTACATGTTTGCACTGTCTTACTGTTTGCCCAACCGGCGCAATATCCATAGGCGGGTTCACCCCTGAAGACTGCCTGGAGCTGGAAAATATGCTGCCGGAACCAAACAAGATGGAAACTCTGATACGAGGACGTCGTTCGGTTCGTACCTATGAAGATGAAGACGTTGAACCGGCAATAATGGAGCGCCTGCTGCAGGTTGCCTGGCAGGCTCCCACTGGGGTAAATGCCAGAGGTGTGCTTTTTACTGTGGTAGACAACAAGGAAACCATGGGAAAGCTACGTACTGCGGTCATGAAGAGACTGGCCGAACTTGTCCGTACTGACAATTTGCCTGAACCAGTAAGTTTCTTTGCAGGATTTTCCAAGCTCTGGGAAGAAAAGGGGATCGACACCCTATTCCGTGGAGCTCCTCATATTATAATAACCTCAGCCCCGAAAGCGTGTCCCTGCCCGGAACAGGACTGCCTGATCGCACTCTCCTATTTTGAGCTGTTTGCCAGGGATCTTGGCCTGGGAACGGTCTGGGATGGCCTGGCAACCATGGCCTTTGCTGAATTGATGCCGGAACTCTTAGAGAAACTGGGGGTGCCCGCCGACCATAGCCTGGGCTATGTCATGGCCTTTGGTAAACCAGCCGTGGAATACCATCGTACAGTTCCCCTGCGGCCCGCTAACATCAACCGTGTTTCATTTGCAGAGTAAATCTGTGAGAGAAATCATTGTATTACACGGCAGAATCAGGAATCCAGGACTTCTCGAACCATTCGAACAAGAGTACTTTTGATAACCGGTTTATTTTCAAACCGTTTAATACCAATACGATACTCACCAGTATAATTCTCTTTCGTCTCTAGAATATTTCCAGTCAACCGCCTGAACGTCAGGATATCATCAAGACTTAGCAGATAGTGATTTCGCAGTACCTCCTCAACACTAACACTGCGAAATATTTTGCCCCTGCAATCCTATTTGACCTATTTATTTTTATTGGATTCGCAACGGGCATATGCTACCATTCAACAGTGGGAATTATTCACGTCTGTTCTGGCCCGATGTACAACAACTACTCATACTTTCAAAGGAGCAAACTCATGGCAAAAAAGAAGGACAAAAAGAAAAAGTCTGACAAGAAAAAAGATTCAAAAAAGAAATCCTGCAAAAAATCAGTCTGCAAGAGTAAAAAAGTAGACAAGAAGAAGAAAGACAAGAAAAAAGATAAGAAAAAATCTTCTAAGAAAAAGAAGTAATACGTAAAATTGACAAAAACAGCTGGCCACGGGAAACGTTAGCCAGCTGTTTTTTTTGCGTAAATTAGCATTCCTTGGCTCACTCAAAAATGGATTATTGAATCATTCGAAGCCATGAAAAACCGAAAGAATTTTTCAACACAACTCTGTTGGACATGGCTTCTTCTAATACTTCTTTCTGTCTGTCAACAAACAGACGAAGAAAGCCAATACCCAACGTTTAGCCCCCATCCCCTG
>JAOZLI010000195.1:3424-5062 GCA_029934915.1 Desulfocapsa sp.
CAAAGACAAAAGGGGTGACCAATATCGAGAAACAATGCGACAATAGTTGCCGGTGTCCAGGTCTTAATGTTCGGATTTGATTCCATTGTTTTTCACCTCATAGCCATAGTTACGAAGTTGTTCGACAACAACATTTATCTTTTCTTTCATTCCAACGGTAACTTCCTGAGAAATGCCAATTCCCACATCCATCTCTTTTGGCTCCACCCCAAAAAGAACCATTTATTTGGGCAGGGTGTCTGTAGGTGCCGCTGCTGCCAGCACATCTGATCCCCCCAGTTGATAGGCGTGAGGGAGGTGAGAAAGGATTTGAACACATCCTCAGCATTCACTAACACCACGAAAAAAACAACCGCGTTAAACATACACAAATGATTCCTGCATATTGCGCAGGTAAAGAGACCGGCGAAACGGCGGCAATCTGTGTGCCAGTTTTGAATCCATCAGTATAATTGATACTTACCATCGAAACTACTGCCCTTGTTATGTTTATTTTTTTTGACTTTCTACAGACGAAGACGTTATCTATTCTTATAGAAACTACCTGGTAGTTCTATTGAATGGATCCAGAAAAGCCCCTTTTCGGGATTCGTTATTGTGGCGGGTTACCAAGTCAGCCCGTACAAATCGGGGATAGTCAGAGGAGCACACAATGAAAGATAAGGCAGCGAACGTATCATTCAGTTCGGGACTCAGTAGGCGTGGCTTTATAAAAAGCTGCACACTTGCTGCTACCGCACTTGGCCTCTCTGAGGCTATGATTCCCAAACTGATAGAAGCAGCAGAATCAGCACAACGTCCCACGGTCATCTGGCTGCATTTTCAGGAATGTACCGGATGTACGGAGACACTGCTTCGTGGCTCACATCCAGATATCGGTCGCCTGATCCTCGATATTATTTCACTGGATTACCATGAAACAGTCATGGCTCCCTCGGGTCATCAGGCTGAAAAAAGCCTCCATGATTCCGTTGCCAAGAACAAGGGGAAATTTGTTCTGGTTGTTGAAGGGGCAATCCCCACAGCAGATAACGGCAACTATTGTAAAATTGCTGGCCGCACAGCCTTGGATATTTTAAAAGATATCGGGCCTCAAGCAGCAGCAATCATTGCCATGGGCACCTGTGCGTCCTTTGGTGGTATACAGGCAGCCCATCCGAATCCCACAGGGGCTAAAGGGGTTCAGGATATTGTTTCAGGCGTGCCAATCCTCAATCTTCCCGGTTGTCCACCAAATCCAATTACTTTTCTTGGTACTGTTCTCCATTTTCTTACCTTCAAACGACTACCCAATACAGACAAACTTGGGCGTCCGCTCTTTGCCTATGGTCGCAGGATTCATGATCACTGTGAACGTCGTGCTCATTTTGATGAAGGTCGTTTTGCCGAAGAGTTTGGTGACTTTGGCCATAAGAACGGCTACTGCCTCTATAAAGTCGGCTGTAAGGGGCCCGAGACATTCTCCAACTGTCCGTCCGTTCGCTTTAATGATGTGGATGTATGGCCTGTCTCAGTGGGACATGGCTGTATCGGTTGTACTGAGCCCAACTTCTGGGACTCCATGACACCTTTCTACGAGAGACTTCCACAAGTTTCCATTCCAGGAACCGGAATTGTCACAGATGCTGACAGTGCCGG
>JAOZLI010000196.1 GCA_029934915.1 Desulfocapsa sp.
TAAATTACTGGTAAACAATCCCTTTATATTTCAACCAGCCATCATCATGACTCCCGTCAGGGTCATGATGTGTCCAATGAACAACACCACCAAGATCATTCCACTCATATTCACCATAAAATTCAACTGTGGAATTTAATTCCAAACCCGACACCCTCTCTGCAAGATCTATATTATGGGCAATAAGTATCGTCTGTATTGGGCTTACCTGTAAAATGAACCTTTGATGGCGTGATCCTTCAAGGTCATCAGACAATATCCTTACGACTTCCCCTTCTCCCTGAATCTGAAAATCGCTTTTTTGATTATCATATGCATCTTGTAAAACCGTGACAAAATCTGGAGCTACCGGCGTCTCAGGTTGTTGCCCAAACCCTGCTATCAACACAGCTGCAAGTAAAACAATACTATTATCCATACTATACCTCCTTTTTCAGATCAATCTTCACAAGTTCCACATCACCATAAGCACCCATTAATTCACCACAAATCACTACCACACCACAGATCCCCTCTATCCCTGCCGCCTTTTCCAGTGCATTTTGAATACCCATTTTTCCGTTTTTACTTTTTCCCACCTCGTTACCAAGCCGTGTAGCTGCCGCATCGGCCAGGGGCGTTGAACTGGCAATAACTGTAACGGAATCAGCCTCCCCCAGGCTCAGGGAATGCCCCACTGTTCCAGAAGATGTGCATATTCCCAGTGGCATAGCCTCTGCATTCAGTTGCACCCCAACCTTATAGCTAAGAGGAGATTCTCCTGCAAAGATAGCCACAGAACAGTCATGCGAACGTTTCAAAAAGATATCACCTCCATTTTCAACGATTATTTCAGAGCAGCCACCACCAAGCAATCCACGTCCGACATATTCAGCAATGGTACCCGCCACAGCAGCCATTGGGCCAACCCCCGCAGCAACACCAGCCTGTAACATATCCCGAACCAGGGGCGGAGCAACTTTATCGCTCAACAATGGATCGAGGCTTGCAGAAAAATCGGGATTCTTTAGAATGTAGTTTTCGAGTTGTGCTCTATATTGCAAAACAAGATCTGTAGCGGCAAGAGTTACATCCTGTTCTGCCAAAATATGCAAATCTGTTTCTTCAATACGAATCATGGTGGAGATAAGGTTCGCGCCACTCACCAATTTACGATAGGATCTATCTTTATAGGATTCCGGTTTTTTATTCTTTTCTTTATGTGCTTTCTTCATAGGACACCTTCCATGCCATCTGACCGTTCTCTTGTCATTCTTTTTACACGTTACCCTCGTCCCGGGAAATGCAAAACACGATTAATCCCGAAATTGGGTAAAGAAGCAGCTGCGCAGATACACAAACAACTTGTTTCTCACTGTATTAAAACCCTGGAAAAGTTTATCATATGTGAGCAAGGTGCAACATATCATACTTACCACCATGGTGCTTCAGAAGAACAGATGCAAGAATGGCTTGGGATACAACGATATACAGCACAGCAGGGAAATGACCTCGGTGAACGGATGGCAAATGCCCTGATTGATAACCTGCAGACAACAGACAAGTGCCTCCTGATCGGATCCGACTGTCCTGATATAGATCCAGCTCTTTTACAGGAGGCTTTGCTAAAATTACAGACCAATGATCTGGTGCTGGGTCCCGCCTATGATGGTGGATATTATCTCATTGGCATAAACTGCTCCCTCATGAAAACAACTATTAGAGGAGTCTTTAGCGATATTCCATGGGGAAGTGACAAGGTTCTCTCCACAACCATTTTGCGGCTGGAGAAATTAAATATCCGTTACCATCTCTTAAAAAAACTTCACGATATAGACATCCCGGATGACCTCAACTATTTCCATCATCATTCCAACGCTCAATGAGGCGCAGAACCTACCCCTCATTCAAGCCGCCGCCAGACAGGTGGATGAATGTATTATTGTTGATGGCGGAAGCAGTGACAATACGGTGCAAATTGCAAAAGAACTTGGCTTCACTTTACTTACAAACGGCAAAGGCCGTGGCGCTCAACTAAACATAGGGGCTGCCCACGCGACTTCTTCCCTACTTCTTTTTCTCCATGCCGACACCATTCTTCCACCAGATTTTCCAAACCTGATTACAACATGCCTGTCCCGGCCAGAAACCATCCTTGGAGCATTTTCCCTGCATATTAAGCCATCCTCTGTAGGCTTAAGGCTTATCGCAGCTGGGGCTAACTTCAGGTCACGCCACCTGCACCTTCCGTATGGAGACCAGGCCCTCTTTATGCGTAAGACAGATTTCCATGCCTGTGAGGGATTCCCGGAACATCCGATCATGGAAGATTATATTTTTATCCGGCAGCTAAAAAAGAAAGGGGAAATAGAAACACTCAAACAGACAGTAAGCACTTCAGCAAGACGTTGGCAAAAAGTAGGCCCTATTCGGACAACGGCTGTTAATCAACTGATGATTTTAGGATATCACCTGGGAATACCACTCAAAACACTGGCAACATTCTACCGTAAAGACTTACTCTTTAGGAAACGCAGTGGGGACAAAGGGACGGACACCATCGGCTAAACGCTCCGGTTCCTTTGCAGATATGGCAGGCACCTTCTGCACAAGAGCCTTGCGCAGGGTCTCGTCCTTTATCACAGAACGAAACACCTCCGTAGCCTGTTTAACATACGGACAGAAATAACAATCACGTAACATTTTATTTTCCGGGGCAAGAACACCGGAAAGGATCATATTCAGAAAGACAATCAGGATAACAGCTTTTGCAGCTCCCAACACACCACCGAGGAGTTTATCAAACCATCCGGCAAGTGTCAGATTCACCACTTTGGCCAAAATTTTACCAAGAAGCATGGTGACAACGTAGGTGATTGCGAACAACACCACATAGGATGCCCAAAAAACCGCATGGGGATTGTCGGTTACTTCTCGTAAAAAAGGAAAAAGTTTGTCATGATACTGTCCGGCAATGACATAAGCGACTAGAAGAGCCACAAGGGTAGTTATTTGCTGCAGAAAACCAACCCATAAACCACGCAACACAAAGAGAAGCAATAGACCGATAATGACAAAATCAAACCCTGTCAAATGAAATGAAGCGCCCATTACTCCCCCTGCTGATAAGAAATCGTTAATATTACAATACCTACTGAGTTAGTTAGCAGAATACGTTAAAAAAGCAAGAAGATAATTTATGTCCACGAGTACCCAAAACACTGAACTGACATTCAACACACTCCCCACAAGCTTTCGGGCTCTGACTGAGGAAACCTTCAAAGATTCACAGCCATCCGCTTCCATCCTGCCACTCCCGGATATTGAAGACGCAGAAGCAATACATGTCGAACGATGGCTACACCCCGACGAAAGCCAAAAACTTGCAACATTTACCTTTGAAAAGCGACACCGCGAATGGCTCGGAGGAAGGATCTGTGCAAAACAGAGTTTAGGTGTTTTTAGCCGCCGAACACTATCCACCGCAATAGTTATTCCTGAACATACCCAGTACACTATACAATCTGAAGATTCCGGCAGACCCTATTTTGCCTCAATTAACGGACTGGATTTCATATTCCCTGAACTTTCCATCAGTCATTCCAATGATTTTGCGGCTGCAATGAGTAGTGCATCTCCCTGTGGAATAGATATCCAGTTTTCTGCAAAGAACCTGGATCGTGTTCGGGAAAGGTTTTGCAGTGAGCCAGAAGGAGAACTCCTGGAACAGGAACTCGACAAATCTTCTAATTTATCAAGACTTACTCTCCTCTGGAGTGCCAAAGAAGCTGTAAAGAAAATGCTCAGCCCCGGTGGAATACCAGGATTTCAGGAGCTTCATCTTCGCAGGATTGAGCAACGAAATGACACTGATATGATTTTTACCTTTTCCAGGAACAGTGAAACAACGTCCATCAAGACAGCGGTCAGCATGATACATGATGACTATGCGGTGGCTATCTGCTGTGCAGAAAAACGTCCTGTAAACGATAAGTAATGCCTGAATTGCCAGAAGTAGAAGTTATCTGCCGCGGCCTGCAGAATCATATTATCGGCAGGCGTATCGAAGCAGTGCACTGCTCAGGCAAACACCTTCGTTCCCCCGTAGATTGCACAGGACTTTCCGATGAGCTTTGCGGTCAATCCATCAACAGCCTTACCCGACGGGCAAAATACCTGCTTCTGCAATTCACCGGTGGTGCTGCCCTGATCCTCCATCTGGGAATGACCGGCAATATGGGGATCTTTAAGAAGGGATCGAAAACAAAAAAACATGATCATATCTGCTGGACTCTTGATAACAACACAGAACTACGCTTCAATGACACCAGAAGATTTGGCGCAGTCCACCTGTTTCCTGCAGAAGAAGCCAGCAAAGGCGTAAAGGCCTTTTTTGCAAAGACCGGTCCCGAACCGTTCTCCCGCACATGCTCAACAAAATACCTGTTCAATCGAGCCGCAAACAAAAAACAACCCGTAAAAAACTTCATTATGGACAGCCATACCATTGCAGGTATCGGAAATATCTACGCCAATGAATCGCTCTTTCGTGCAGGAATTAATCCAACACTGCCAGCATCATCACTCACTGAAAAAGAGTGGAAACGACTTCTTACGGTTATTCGCAAAACGCTCAAACACGCCATCCAATGCGGTGGCTCAACAATCAGTGATTTTGTAAATGCCAGCGGCGATGGAGGTTACTTTCAGATGAACTTTCAGATTTACGGAAAAAATGGGGAACAGTGCAGACAATGCCAGGAAACCATACAGAAAATTACCATTGGCGGTCGTGCCAGTTTTTTCTGTCCACGATGCCAAAACTACGTGGACTGAGCCATAAACAAGCTATTCTACTAAAAGAAAAAACGACAACCACCAACAGTGCGCAAAAAAGATTACATCTCAAATAGAGCCCCACGCTGCATCTATACTTAGGGTTCGGAAAGAAATAATCGGCTGAAGGTGGGTGTGGTACAGTTACGAATTGGAAAGTCCAAGTTATTTCTTACCGAGCCCTTAGTGCACATTCAATGCTTCTTTTACTGCTCGATCAAGTTTAGCCATTGAATAAGGTTTTTT
>JAOZLI010000503.1 GCA_029934915.1 Desulfocapsa sp.
ATTTATTTTTGAGTGTCCCCTAAGTTAAATGTGTTTACCGCCGAAAGAGTAATATGAATCCTATTACCGCCCTATCTGCCGTTAAAGCTATTGGCTCTTCCACTTCCGACAGTGGCAATCGACAGCCTTTTCAGCAGCAGGCAAGTCCCGGGCAATTTCTGACAGCAACGGTACTTGAATCCACCGATGACAATCGTTTTTACCTGGATATTATAGGAAAAAAGATTCTTGCCCAAAGCGATACGGTAACCCTTACCCCCGGTGCCAAGTTAAAACTTGAAGTTCTTGCCACCAAGCCATTACTGGAACTACGAATTGTATCTAAAAACCCAGAGTTATTTTTTGGAAAAACCCTCACTCTGCTCGGTAAAAATCTTGATATTGGCGAATTATTTGGTGCTCTGCAAGCGCCCTCCTCAACACTATTCAGTACACTCAGCAGCACTTCACAGGATGGCCTGAAAGATTTTTTCACACTTCAGCAGAGCCAGTTGGGCTTGCCGGAAAGTGGAATTAACCTGAAGCAACTGCTGAACACACTCGGGCTATCCCTCGAAGCCATTCTGGCAGGAGGCAATAAACAACAAAATGCAGGGCAAACCTTAAAAGCAGCTCTTCTTGAAATCGCTGCCCAGCTTAAGAGTGGCAGTGAACTTGCTGAGGCTACCAATAAGCTGCTTGGCACACTGGAACTATACCAACTAGCGCAACTGCGTCTTGCCAATGAAAATATTTTTATTTTCCCACTTCCTCTTCCATTTCTTGACCATGGATATCTTCTGGTGGATAAGGAAGACAATAAAGAGAATGACGGCGATGAAACATCTGCCAATCGTTTTTCATTGCATCTCAGCCTTGAACCTTTTGGCGATATTGAAATAATTTTTCTTAACACCGAAGAAGGGCTTTATATTCGTTTTTCCTGTGAGTCTAAAGACAAATCTGATTTTGCCAGTGGTTTTGCAGAAGATCTTAAAAAGATGATCAGCTCCAGCCAAGTTTTAGGATTAAGCTTTACAGAAGGTGCAGGAAATCCTGCCCAGGAACTTATTCAACAACTTATTCCTGACGGGGAAAGTATTCTGGACACGAAGATATGAAAAAGAAAGAACTGGAAAAAGCCGTTGCTATTCTCTACGACTCACAAGACTCTGCCTCTCCAAGGGTTGTCGCCAGTGGACAAGGTGAAGTTGCAAAACGCATTATAGAAATTGCCAAAGAGGCCGGAGTACACATCCAGGAGGATGCAAATCTGGTTGAACTGCTGGCAAAAATAGAACTTGGTCATGAAATCCCCACCGAACTGTATCAAACTGTTGCCGAAGTCCTTGCCTTTGTTTATCAGATAAATAATAAATTCAAAGAAAAAGTAAAACCTTTATAATCCCTTCCCGTTTCACACATCCCAACCAGATTCC
>JAOZLI010000504.1 GCA_029934915.1 Desulfocapsa sp.
TCTCATGAAGAAACACAATATCTCCCGCCTGGCTGGACTTCCTGAGAAATAATTTTTCGCCTGATACGCCTCGACTAACTTCCGGTCTATGCTGTAAAGAACAACATGCGCTTTCGTTGCACCTTTCGTTGCAAAACCATATTTTCATTGCTATCATACCCGCTATACATCGACTGTTACACAATTAAACAAATAATTATCGTTGCATTTTTATTGCGGAAAGCTAATGAAATCACAAATTATCAAAAATCATATTTTGAGTATCATCGATCAGCACACTATTGTTGGCCGTAAGCAAATTGCTGAAGATCTCACCATTTATGGCATTATTGTCGAAAAAACTACCGTGGTGCGCCATGTCAACAACCTGATTACAGCAGGTGTCCTGTGCCGGCAGGGTAGTGGCCGTGGTACGGTATATCTGCGCAATGACCTGCATGCCTATTTTGAATTGCCACCCACCGAAAGACCTGCTAAAGGGTATGATTTTTCTCTGTTTGACCGTTATGAACCAAATGGTGAGGGCTTTTTTACTAAGCAGGAGCTTGCCCTGTTAGCCAGTAACAGCGAATTCCTCATCGAAGACGCTTCAACATATTTAAAAAACCTCTACCTGAAACTGGTGGTTGATCTTTCCTATGCCTCTTCTCGACTCGAAGGAAACACTTATTCCTATGCCGACACTCAGGCCCTGATTGAGCTTGGCGAACCTGTCCCTGGTAAAACCGAGGAAGAGACCATCATGGTACTCAATCATCGGAACTGTATCAGCTATCTTTTTGACAATATTAAATCCCTGGAATTAACACCCTCTACTATCAAGGAAGTCCACTCTCTGCTATCCATTGATTTAATCCAGAGGCGCTATGTCGGCGCGATACGGGATGTTGTTGTTGGTATTGGTGGCTCATCTTACACCCCCCTCGATAACCGCTTTCAGCTTGAAGAAGAATTGTTTCGCCTCACAAGTCTTGCTAATCAAATTGAAAACCCCTTCGAACAGTCGCTATTTCTGCTGGTTTATCTCTCTTATCTGCAAGCGTTCTGGGATGTAAACAAACGCACCGCCCGTTTGGCAGCCAATATCCCTTTGCTGAAAAAATATCTCTTCCCGCTCTCTTTTATTACCATGAAAAAAAGCGAGTATATCCAGGGACTGCTTACCTTTTATGAATTGCAACAGATTGGACCTCTGAAACAGGCCTATATCGATGGTTACCTGAAGTCAATCAACAGATATAAGGATAGAGCAGATATAATCCGAACCAACGCCAGAGAGACTCTGATCTTTCGCTCAGCAATCAAAATCGGGCTATGCCGGTATATCAGATCCTTTCCATCTCTTTCAGTGCGGGATATTGCTGCTGAATTGATCGATACCCAAATCATATCCAGGAATGACAGTGAACACCTCGC
>JAOZLI010000505.1 GCA_029934915.1 Desulfocapsa sp.
AAAGACCCGGCCTGAACTAAGGATTCACTCAATACTAACAACAGGAGTACCCAATGAGATTTGAAACCGCCGCATTACACGGTGCCCAAGTTATTGAACAGGATACTCTTTCTCGAGCTATCCCAATCCACCGAACAACCGCTTACCTCTTTAAAAGCACTGAACACGCAGCAAATCTTTTCAGCCTCAAAGAGATGGGAAACATCTACACACGTATCGGAAATCCAACCCAAAATATCCTTGAAGAACGGATAGCCATGCTGGAAGGTGGTGCGGCAGCCTTAGCCCTTGCCTCTGGAACCTCGGCCATTTTTTATTCCATCATCAATATCTGTGAAGCGGGTGATGAGGTGGTTGCCGCCAATAATCTTTATGGTGGAACCTACTCACAGTTTGATTCTATCCTGCCTCAGCTTGGTATAAAGGTTCACCTTGTTGACCCCACGGATCCAGAAAATTTCCAAAAAGCGATTACCGAAAAAACAAAAGCCCTCTATTGTGAAACCATTGGTAATCCAGGGCTTACCATGACAGATATTGAGGCCGTGGGAAAAATTGCACAGGCAAATAATCTTCCCCTTATTGTGGATTCCACCTTTACCCCGCCCTGCATCTTCCGCCCGCTGGAACATGGCGCTAATATCGTCATCCATTCACTCACCAAATGGATCGGCGGTCATGGAACGGTTATTGGTGGTATTGTCACGGACGGTGGCACTTTTGACTGGACAGATCCCAAATTCACACTGTTTAATACCCCGGACACGTCCTATCACGGCCTTCGCTACGCACATGATCTTGGAGAAATGAATACAATCGCCTTTGCTCTGCGTATGCGCCTGGTTCCGCTTCGTAACCTTGGTGCCTGTATTTCACCCGATAACTGCTGGGCCTTTTTACAGGGTATTGAAACCCTGAGCCTTCGGATGGAAAGGCATTCTGCAAATGGCCTGGCGGTTGCCAAATTCCTCGACAAGCATGATCAGGTTGATTGGGTTAACTATCCGGGCCTGGAAAAAGGGAACAATTACAAAACAGCCAGCCACTATTTAAAAAATGGCTTTGGGGGGATGATTGCGTTTGGCGTAAAAGGCGGAAGGGACGGCGGAAAAAATGTCATCGAATCCCTGAAACTTATCTCTCATCTGGCCAACGTCGGGGATGCGAAATCCCTGGCCATCCATCCGGCATCCACCACCCATTCGCAACTTTCCACAAAACAGTTGCAGGAATCGGGAATAAGTGATTCCATGATCAGGCTCTCCGTTGGTATTGAACATATTGACGATATTGTCGCAGATCTTGAACAGGCGTTAAAAAAAGTTGAAAGTTAAAAAGCAGTATTTCAGTTATGGTGCGCATCCCGAGGAGCAACTTTTAGAAAGTGGTCTGAAACTTGGCCCCATTACCATTGCC
>JAOZLI010000197.1 GCA_029934915.1 Desulfocapsa sp.
CATGAATTTATGGTTCTTGCCGATACAGGTGAGGATACGCTTGTGATCTGTTCTGCCTGTGACTATGCCGCAAATAGTGAAAAAGCGGCTGTCGCAGCACCCAGTGTAGATGAGACTGAAATGCTACCACTCGAAAAAGTTGAAACACCCGGCAAACGCAAGGTTCCTGCTGTCTGTGAATTTATGAAGATCGAGCCGCAGGAACTTGTGAAAACCATGGTCTATAAAACGGATGAGGAGACAGTTGCTGTTCTTGTTCGCGGAGATCGTGAGGTACAGGAAGTGAAGCTTAAAAATCTTCTTGGTGGTACGGATGTCGAGATGGCCGATGATAAAGAGGTCTTTGATGCAACCGGGGTTCCCACCGGATATCTTGGACCCGTTGGTATCACAGTAAAACTTCTTGTTGATCAGGAGGTCGCGGCCATGAAAAACTTCGTGGTTGGCGCCAATGAAAAAAACTTTCACATGATCAATGTCAATTTTGGTCGTGATTTTGAGGCTGCAGAAGTCGCAGATCTTCGTCAGATAAGTCCGGAAGATCCATGCCCCTCCTGTGGCGGCAAGCTCAACCTGAAAGAAGGCATAGAGGTTGGTCACGTTTTTAAACTGGGCACCGGGTATTCAGAATCCATGAATGCAGTCTATCAGACCAAAGATGGTAAAGACAAACATATGGTCATGGGCTGTTACGGCATTGGGGTTAGTCGCATTGTGGCTGCAGCCATTGAACAGAACCATGACGAAAACGGGATGATTTTCCCCATGCCCCTGGCTCCTGTGCAGGTTATTTTACTGAACCTTGGTTTGAAAGATAAGCAGATCACGGAAACCACCGAAGCCTTGTACACAGAATTGCAGGAACAAGGTGTAGAAGTCCTGCTCGATGATCGTGACGAACGTCCAGGGTTCAAGTTTAAGGATGCTGATCTCCTGGGCATTCCCCTGCGTGTCACCGTGGGCAAGAGCTTAACTAAAAATGGCGTAGTTGAATTGCGTCATAGAAAGGATGGAACCACCGAAGAACTGGTTCCTGAAAAAATAACAGAACGATTGCTTGAATGTATTCAGGCAGAAATAAATCATGGCTAAAGAACTTACTGTCATGCTTAACCCGGAAGGATTAAAGATCCTGACCCGGAGTTATCTGAGTGGAACAGATCTGCAGGTTATAGATAAGGCTTGGGATCTTGCTGTTTCCGTTCATACAGACAAGACACATTTTTCTGGAACTCCTTATCTTGATCATACGTTGCAGGTGGCTTCAACACTTGCCTCCATGCATCTTGATCTTGACACCATTGTTGCGGGGCTTCTGCATGGGGTTCTCAAAGAAGGTGTTGAATTAACAAGCTTGCGCAAAGAATTTGGGGATAGTGTTGCGAATATTGTAGATGGCTCCACACGTATCGCTAACGTCCATTATAATTCAAAACTGACTCACCAGGCAGAGAACGTTCGAAAGATGCTGCTTGCCATTGCCAGTGATATCCGAGTGCTATTGGTTAAACTGGCAGATAGGCTTCAGGATATGTGTGTACTGGACACTGTGGAGCCCATTGCTAGAAGGGAAATCGCTCGTGAAACCAAAGATCTATACGCTCCTTTGGCGTCTCGCCTTGGTATTGACTGGCTCAAACGTGAGCTTGAGGATCTTTCTTTTCAGTTTCTTCACCCCGAGGAATATTCAGAGCTTGTGTCAAAGCTGGAAAGCTCCCTTGAAGAACGACAAGACTACGTTGATGAAGTGATCTCGATTCTTCATGGAAAACTGGGCGAAAACGGCATTAGTCCCACCCGTATTCTTGGTCGCCCTAAACATCTCTATTCCATCTATAAAAAACTGGTTGTGCAGCAGATCCCCCTGGAGCGTGTGTACGATAAGGTCGCTTTTCGTATTATCGTAAATACTGTGAACGAGTGTTACGAAGCACTCGGCGTGATACACGCAAACTGGTCACCTGTTCCCGGCCGGATAAAGGATTTTATCTCTGTTCCAAAGGCGAATAACTACCAGTCCATGCATACCACCGTTGCTGGTCCCCGCGGGCTTTTTATTGAGATTCAAATTCGAACCGAAGAGATGGATCGTATCGCTCAGGAAGGTGTTGCCGCACACTGGGCATATAAAGAAGGACAAAGCGCTTCTGATACCGATAGCAGGCTTTTTAAGCGTTTGAAAAGTCTTGTGAAAAATCTGCAGGAGGTGGAAGATCCAGGAGAATTTCTTGAATCTGTTCACGGTGAACTCTATGCCCATGAGGTCTACGCCTTAACTCCAGCTGGAGAAGTAAAAGAGCTTCCTGAGAATGCCAGCCCTATAGATTTCGCCTACGCAATTCACACCGAGGTGGGGGATCATTGTGTGGGGGCTAAGGTGAATGACAGGCTTGTTCCCCTTAAATATCAGATAAAAAATGGAGATATCCTGGAAATTGTTACTTCCAGGAAACAGCGCCCCCGTAGAGGATGGCTGGATCTGGTGAAAACCAGCCGTGCCAGGTCTCGTATTCGTTCATGGTTACGTAAAGAAGAACGGGAGAAATCTCTTAATCTTGGTCGTGAAATTTGTGAACGGGAATTAAAACGCTACGATACGACCTTGAAAAAGATGGTGAAGAGCGGGCATGTTAAACACCTTTTAAAGGATCTGCACTGTAATTCTCTGGAAGATATGCTGGCTAAAGTTGGTAGTGGTATGATCACCATCCCAACGCTCGTAAAAACGCTGCAACCTACCGAAATGCAGAAAGAACGAGATGTTTCGTCGGTTGCTGCAGATACATCGCCTCAGCGAAAAACGGCGTCGTCTGGCCCTGGTATTGTAATTGAGGGGGTGGATGATATTCTGGTGAAAATCAGCCGCTGCTGTAATCCTGTTCCTGGAGATCCTATTATTGGTTTTATCACCAGTGGTCGTGGAGTTTCCGTACATAAGAAGACCTGTGTGAATCTGCTCTCCACCGATCCGCAGCGTTGGATTGATGTTGAATGGTCTGCAACTACCCAAGCCGGGCACAGGGTTGAAATTCAGGTCAGTGCTGAAAACAGCAAAGATATTTTTTCGGCGATCAGTTACTCAATTAGTAGTGATGATGCAAGTATTGTTGAAATTTCTGCGCATATTACACCCACCGATACTGCCGATTTTCATATTGCTCTTGAAGTAGAAAATTTGGAACATCTGGAAAAAATATTACAGAATTTGCGACAGATGAAACAGGTTATTATGGCAAGAAGGGCGTAAGGGCTCGGTAAGAAATAACTTGGACTTTCCAATTCGTAACTGTACCACACCTTCAGCCGATTATTTATTTTCGCAATCCTCACGTAGCCAGCTACGCTGCGGTTTCAAAAATAAATAATCGACTGAATCTGCAGCACATTTACGACTGAAAATGTCCAAGTTATTTCTTTCCGAACCCTAAGGAGAACTGAATGTCGCTTTGTCAAATCTGTGGCAACACTATCGATAGTGATTGTAGCCGTTGTCCGTACTGTCACAGTATACTGGAGGCAGACGAACCACAACAGCAATCGAAGGCAAGATTTTACCAGAAGATTGTAAATATAGAGGATGGTCTTCCCACAGTGGAACAGGCTCTTGCGCGATTGCAAAGTGAGTTGCATGCTGCCAGTCAGGAAAAAATTCGTGTTTTGACCCTTATTCACGGCTATGGCTCCACCGGGAAAGGTGGGGCGATTCGTCTGGAATGCAGGAAAACACTCGATTATCTCAAAGGGCTTGGGGATGTTCACACTGTTATCTATGGTGAGAATTTTAACCGGAAAAATGGCCCTACCAGGCATATCTTGAGCAGATTTTCAGAGCTTTCCCGGCATCCCCACTTCAATCACAATAATAAGGGCATTACTCTGGTTCAAATGTACTGAAAAATAATAACTGAAAGACGTTGCTTTACTGCGTTTCGCTGTATCAACGCGTAAAGCATGAATGATAGACTTCTTTTTTAGGAGGCCTGAGATTATTACACGATTGTAACTTGCGTAAAGTGACTAGAGTGTGTATTTGTAATATGTTTTTTTTGGAGAAGGCAGGCAAGGCTGAAGGAAATGGCGGACAGACCCGATTTTCCTGAATAATGAGTAATTAAATACCCAGATGGAGTTCACGAATGAAACGAATTGCAGGAATCGCATTACTGGCATGTTTGACCGTTCCCGGCACGATGCAGGCGGCAGAAAAAACAGTTGAACTGGAAACGTTTAAAGATAAACTGAGCTACAGTATGGGTTATGATATGGGAACCTACCTGAATAGTGTTGGTGATGATCTGGATTATAATACGCTCATTATTGGTTTGAAAACTGGATTTGATGGTGGGGAATCAATTCTTCCTCCCGAGGAAATGCAGACAGTACAAAAAGAATTTGCTCAAAAAATGAAAGTTAAGCAGGAAGAAGAATTGAAGGTGTTGGCTGCTGAAAATAAAACAGCAGGGGATACATATCTTGCGGAGAATAAAAAGAAAGAAGGTGTAATTGTAACCGAAAGTGGCTTGCAGTACGAGATTGTTGAAGAAGGGAAGGGGGAATCTCCTCAAATGATTGATACTGTAACTGTCCATTACAAAGGAACCACTATTGATGGTTCTGTTTTTGATGATTCCAGTAAGCGTGGTGAGCCCGCAAAGTTTGGCGTGGGGCAGGTTATCCCAGGTTGGAGTGAAGTATTGCAGCTTATGAAAGAAGGCTCAAAGTATCATGTTACTATCCCACCGGCTCTAGCCTACGGTGAACGCGGCGTACCACCAATGATTGGTCCAAATTCCGTCCTTGTTTTTGACGTTGAGCTGGTTGCTATCGAGAAGGTAGATGCCGGGGCTGTGATGCAAAGAATGATGGAAGGTGGCGGTGGCCAACAATAGTCATTGTCTCAACTATCCTCAAATATGAATGACCTGAAAAAGGGCTGTTATGTCAAAAATAAAGAAGAAGTGTTGTAAAAAGGTCGAGAAAAAGGGGAAGTGCTGCAAAAGCTGTCCATTGTTTATGGATATAAAACGAGCGAAAAAGAAGAA
>JAOZLI010000198.1 GCA_029934915.1 Desulfocapsa sp.
TTATAAGCAAGACAAGAAGAGTGGTGCAAGAGCTTTAGATGTATGCTAGTAATAGATCCTGTAAAATTAAATATCAGAGGAACAATGAATTCAAAAAAACAGTACCAATATTATGTGTCCCTTGCCTGTGCTTTCTTATTGCAAACAGGGTGTTCCATCTCCTATTCTTTAGAAAAGTCGTCGGATTCTGTATCAGCAAGTCTTGACTCTATAACCTCCATTTCCACCTCATCATCTGGAGGTGAAAAAGAAAAAATAAATACTACTGGGTCTCTGTATGTGGAAGATATTGCCGCCATCACTGTTCTGTATGTCAGTCGTGATCAAAACACTGATGAATATCAGCGCCAGGTTACCAAAATTGCAGCGAATCATGGGGTAAGCGATTGGGAACAGGAAAAAAATACCTTTCTTGGAATGGGTAAGGGATTGAGGCGTGCAGGGGTCAGTGAAGAAGAAATTTCCAATTTGTCCTATTTCAGATCCATGAGTGATGACGCCAATTTCTCCGAAGTTCTCAAAGGCTACCGTATGTAGGACAGCTTGAAAAATTGTTATCTGTTTCTTTGTTTATTGCTCCTTTGCTTACCGGTGTTGGCGTGGTCGTCTGAGTCTTCCCAAGAGGCTGGAATTGACAGTGTTGAGTTTCTTTATATCAATGCCAATGCAGGTGAGGCCTCCGGAGGGCATACTGCTTTACGAATTGGTGACTCCGTTTTTCATTATCAATTCTTTCCGGATGATACCTTTCTTTTAGTTCGTGAATCCTGGGATGCATTCCGTTTCCTGTATAACGATCTCCATAATCGTAGTATTGCCAGTGCCTCCCTTCAGCTTGATATCTCCATTGCAAATACTATTAGAGAGCATTTTACAGAGCTTCTTGCTGGGCAACAGATTTTTTATGATGAATTTGCGGCAGTACAACAGGAAGAACTGCTTCTTCTGCAGCTTGAAGAAGGTGGAATTCTTGAAGTTTCAGTGAATTGCCTGGGGTTTTTTAAAAACGAGAATAATGCTGATTTTCAGACAAATGTTTTTAGAAACGTTCTTGACGGGTTAGAAAGTGATTTGCTAAGCAGTCTGATTGTAGAAGCGGATGAGGTCTTACAAAAACATGTTCAGCAGGTTCATGGTGGAGAGCGGTTACTGAAGGATTTTGTTGAGATCCTCGCCTGGCGTGAAGCTATTCAAGTGCTGGCGGACGGACGTCCATTGAGGCCTGGCGTACTTATTGGTCCTATGGCAGAAGAAGGTGAACTTGATGCTCGTGAAAGAGATGGTCTTGAAACGTTTTCAGGGAGTCTGATTCGTTCCATTACCAAATTACTTTATTCGTCACGTCCCGATAGAGGGGAAACTCTTCTGCTGCAGCTTGCCAGATATCTTGCTGTGCAGCAATCCCTTTTCGAGGGGAAGCTTGTAACACTGGACCCTTTCTTTGAAGATGTACGAGTGGTCGAGCTCACAGATGAAGAGATAGGAGAAGGGATTCTTGAAGAGCTGCAGCAAGGTCTTTTAAAACAGTCAATGACTCGTCGAGAGTTATTCTTTATTGAGAAGCAGCATGGTGAAATTGCCTATTCGCTTTTAGAGACAAGCCGTGCCAGGGCATTCGAACTAGCGCAGGTAAATGACAGACAACGCAGTGCGAGAATTCTTGTTAACGTGACGCTGCCCACTCGTCCAGAGGTCGTTTTGTTTCCATTTACAGGTATCGCTAAAGAAACTCTTCGGCATAACATTAGTCAGGTTCAGCAGGAATTACTTGAATTGCAGGAAAGAAGTGAAGCGTTGTATGGCTACAATCTCGTCTGGCGTAACTGTGCAACAGAACTCATACGATCGCTCAATTCGACTTTTCCAGATTCGGTATCTGGCAGGGAATCCTTAGGTGGATGGCTGGAACCTGACAGTGGACTTCTCTTTATCCCTTTTATTTTTTATGAACAGTCCTTGTCTGCCTACTCACTACAGCATGAGCAATTTCTACAGGCCAGACGTTTACGCAATCTTGAACGCCAGTATGAAGAGGAAAATGATCTCTGGGTGTGGTTGAGGGAATCAAATACCCTCAGTTCTACGCTGTATGATTCACGTGCTAAAGATACGGCCTTTCTCTTTTTTACCGATGATTCTTTTCTGTTTCGTCCTTTTCAGGGCGCTTTAAATATTGTTTATGCGGCACTTCATGGGGTCGTTGGAATTGGACTAATTCCTTTTGATGGCGGGGCACATGCAAATCAGGCACTTCGAGGTATCTTTTATAGCCTTCCTGAATTGGCATTTGGAAATATCAGAAAGGGAAGTTATTCCACCGCGGAATCAGTGCAAGGTACAAATCCATAAATTACTAATAACGAATAGCTGGCACGTTTTGTAGGTCTGTAATAAATAATAATAAAAAATAATATTTAGTGTCTCTTGTGTTACGCCTACTTGTCTGTTATTGTTGGGATACCGTGTTTTGTTTAATGGTAATAAATACAACAATATATTATTTATTAATAATATTTAATAGGGATTGAGTCGGATGATAATAACCGTTGCAAATACTAAGGGTGGTGTAGGAAAAACCACTATTGCTGTAAATCTTGCCGTGGAAGCTGCCCGGTCAGGTAAAAAAGTTCTGCTAATAGATACTGATCCTCAGGGTTCTTCCATTGCATTTCGTGCAGAAAGAGAAAAAGATGATATCAAATCCGTTGCTCTGGTGAGTGATAAACTCCATAAAGATATCCAGGGTTTTACAGAAGCGTTCAATTATATTGTCATCGATGCCGGTGGACGGGATAATGCTATTTTCAGGTCGGCGGTAGCAGCGTGTGAGTTTTTACTCTTACCAGTATTGCCGTCACAGTTTGACGTGTGGGCCGCGGAGGATGCAATAGAGGTATTTAAAGAGATTCAGCCTTTTAACGACATGAGGGGACGAATATTGTTAAACAAGGTGAGACCAAATACAAAAGTTTCTGCTGAAGCACAGGAAGCACTAACGGAATACAAAGAAGATCTTCCCTTGTTGTCGGTACAGCTCCATGACAGAGTCGCGTATAAAACATCGATAAGTAGTGGGCAAGGCGTTACAGAATATGAGACATCTGGCAAAGCAGCAATGGAAATAAGGGCACTAGTCGAAACGCTAAATGAAATTAAATAATATTAAATAGTATTATATAATAATGAAAACGAAAAGGAAGATATCTGCGGGTTTAGATAGCCTGGATACCGTAATTTCAAAGGGAAAGGCAAATATTGAGAATACAGGCGGGACAGCAGCAAAGGCAAAACGTGGCAGGGGACGCCCAAGGAGTAAAGTGAAAAAAGTCCAATGTCCCTTTTACCTTCCCGAAGATGTTGTCCGTGCAATTTCCGATAATTGCAGAGGTAATAAATCGGTATTTGCGGAGGATGTTTTTAAGTTTTACTTTGATAAGAATGGAATTGAATATTAGGCGTGTGGGTTGCTGTGCTGTAAAATTATATTGGTTCTCAAGGTACTCTTAAATTTATTCGAAAATAGTGGTAACCAGCAAACCGACAAAAATAACCGTAGTTGCGGTAATCTTAATTGTTGTGATACGTTCAGATAAGAGAAGGCGGGAAAAGAGGAGAACGAAGATGATGGAGGTTTGACCAAGCATAGTCACCAGAGAGACGTTTTCACTTTGCATCGAAGTGGCCCAGAAATAGGTGCCGAGAAAATCACTGAAAAAAGCTCCTCCCAGCAGAAATCCAAACCCCTTTACTGGTGTCCGAAATAATTCTAAGATAACGCAACCGTTACGACAATTTGAGATAATCATAAGAAAGGGAAGGGCAATAGCGATACGCAGGACAATGATTCCAAGAAGATCTGTTTCCGCCAGTAAAGGCTTCATAGTTATGGTACCTACGGCAGCAGCCGCTACCGACAGAACGGCATAGAAATACCCGCGTCGATGTCGTTGAATATCCTCAAACAGTGCAAAACGAGGGAATGTCAGCAGAGAACCACTGACAATGAAAAGCCCGCCGATCATCTCAAAAGTGCTGAGGATTTCTTTTAAGAAAAGAGCCGAAATGAGGATGACAATCGGTGTATACAGCATGCCGGCAATGGTTATTGCAGACGTATCAGTTTCTGATAGAGCCTTCATGAAAAAGGTTTCAGAAACAACTATTCCGAGAATTGAACTGAGTACCAGCAGGGGGATAGAGAGGTTTGCAAAGGAAGGAATGGTTTCCCCTCGAAACAGCATGATAGAGATAAACAGTATGGTAACAAAAAAATGACGGCAGAAATTCCTTGCCGTGACCGAAAGTCCTCCGCCCCCTTTTTTCATCAGCACTATTCCCAGCGCCCAACATAGCGCTGAGAAGAGTGCGGCATATTCGCCAGAACTGATACTCATAGAATATTATTCATTTGTAACCTTAGTGGTGCAGTCCAAGTGAATCCTCAACTTTTCTGTTTCATTCCTTACTTATACATGGTTGGATCTTTGATGTATTTCTCATCATGGTGACCAAGCTTTTTTTCTGTTGCTATGTTTTTTTCACTATGAATGATATCCACCGACGGAATATAGGGTTTGATATCTAGTACCGGGGTACCTTCAAAGGCATCGATCCCACTTAAGCTGAGAAGACCTTTTTCAATATCGATACTCTCCAGTTTAACCACAGAAAATCCAATAGGATTAGGTCGTTTAGGGGAACGTGTGGCAAAAAGACCGAAGTGATGCTCGGATTTGGGTGGGTTAACAGTAGGTGACCAGGTTTTTGTGATATTGAAGTAATACAAGACAATGATGTACTCAAACTTTTCAAGATCAGCCAATCCTTTTCTGTAAATTTTATCTATCTCTATGACAGCTTTGGTTTCAGGTTCTAAAATACCTTGACGGGGTGCCCCTGTATCCTGGTTGTACGGAGTATGAAAAACACCGATAGGACGAAAGTTAATAGCCTCCTGTCCTTTAATTTGTGGATGCACGGGGTAGATCTCTTGAACCAGGCCGGAACTTTCGCCTGTGTGAATCTGTGTCATGTCGTGTCC
>JAOZLI010000199.1 GCA_029934915.1 Desulfocapsa sp.
CTTCAGGCAATTGCAACGGGTTTTTGAAAATTTACTGGATAATGCGATAAAATTTGCTCACCAGGCGGGGGACATTGTCATCTCCATCAAAGAAACCGATAGAGAGGTGATCGTTCAGGTTAAAGATTGCGGCCCCGGCATTGCTGTGGAGGAACTCCCGTTTATCTTTGACGCTTTTCATCAACACAAATCAAGCGACACAGGACATGGGTTGGGGCTTGCAGCAGTTCGAGCCATTGTCCAGGAACATGGCGGACGGGTAGCGGTGGAAAACAGTTCTGAGCAGGGGGCAGTTTTTACCGTACGACTGCCCAAAAACGCTTGATCTATAACATTCGTAACCTCCTTTTAACCGGAGCTATTTATGCCTAAATTTTCAGATCATCGTGAACAGGTAGCAGAAACCATTGATCAACTACGTAAGTTGATAAATAAATTGCAACTTCTGGAAAACGAGTATCTCAAACAGGAAGAAAAACTTTTTGTTATTTCAGAGTTTGCCAATGACTGGGAATACTGGCAGGCACCTGATGGGCATTATAAATATGTGTCGCCCTCCTGTAAAATAGTGACGGGGTATAAGCCACAAGACTTTTACGATGACCCTGATTTGCTAAAAAAGATCATCGCTTTCAATAATTGGGAGAAGTGGACAGCCCATAGTCACAGTATGGCCAAAAACGGACTGGTAAATCCCATTGAATTTAAGATCCATACCAAGGATGGAAAAGATAGGTGGATTCACCATATTTGTCAGACTGTCACGGGTAAAAATGGTGAGAACCTTGGTGTCCGGGGGAGTAACAGGGATATTACAGAACTGAAAGATTTGCAGGAAAAATTAAAGCATATGGCCGGGCACGACCTGCTTACCGGACTTCCTAACCGCTCCCTGTTTTTGGAACATCTGCAACAAACAATTAAAAAGGCAAAACGGAATGGAAGCATGTTTGCTGTAGTGTTTATTGATCTTGATGATTTTAAGGCGATCAATGATACTCATGGGCATGAGGCCGGTGATAGGGTCTTGAAAAAACTGGCTCACACTTTGACCGGAGTTACACGAGAAAATGATATTGTTGCCCGTCTTGGTGGCGATGAATTTGTCGGGCTCTTTGATGTTAGTCATGATAACGATGTTGCAGTTATAAAAGAAAAAATATTTGACGATGTGCTCAGCGAAATACATTGTCCAACCTATGATATCACTATCCATTATAGTCTGGGGGTGAGTATCTACCCAACTGATGGGACAAGTATTGATACGCTTCTGAAGAAAGCTGACCAGGCAATGTACCAGCAAAAAGAAACCAATAAAGCAGAACGCAAAAAACAAAAATGAATAAAATTACAGAGAAAATCGAGAGTCTTTCAAATGATGATCGTGTGGAGCAGCTTATTGGTTTTAATAGTAGCATGCTCATCAGGGATCTTTTCGAAATCATGAATGAGGTCCTTGCCAACAGGGATATTTCCACCTATAAACATACTATTCGAGTTGCCCAGATTGCTAAGGCAATTGGTACAGAACTCGACCTTTCCTACGAAGATCTGACTATTTTGGAACTCGGCTGCCTGGTTCACGATATCGGGAAGACGGCAATTCCCGATGATGTATTGCTGAAACCGGATCTCTTTAATGATCAGGATCGCAGAATCATGGAGTACCATCCTCTTATCGGGGCTAAACTCTTTGCCCCCAGGCTTCATGATGACCGTATCACGAATATAATCCTCAGACATCATGAACGACTTGATGGCAGCGGCTATCCGCAGGGACTTCTCGCATCTGAAATTGACCAGCTATCACGTATTGCTGCTGTTGCCGACGAATTTGAGGCGCTCACCAGTAGAAGACCCTATAAAGCATCTTTCCCAGTGGAAACAGCCCTTAATATTCTTCAGTATGAAGCTAAAAGGGGAGCTCTGGATGCAAGCATTGTCAATGCCCTGGAACGTATTGCGGGAGCACTTGTTTTGCAGGATGTGAGTCTGCAGCCCACCGGGAAATTCATGGAAGAAATTGAGCATTTTCGAAGGGATACTTTTTTTCGTGACACCCTAAGCGAGCTGTACAACTATCGTTATCTTCTGGTTCTTGATGATCTTAAAGTACTCGGAGAAGAAAATACTGCCGGGTATCTCCTCCTTCTTGTTAATTTTAGAGGTATGGGGCTTTTTCAGGTCGATAATGGAGTAATTGTCGCAGGTCAGGTTCATGATGAAATTGGGCAGCGTCTGAGAGACACTGTTATCCGCTATCGGGAAAAACGACTGAATTATGATGGCTCAGTGATGCTTTTTCGAAAACATTGTGATTATATGATTTATGCTGAAAGCAACAGTGAGGAGGAATCTAAAGAACTCATCACTCATCTTCGCGAAAAAGTGAGTCAGACCCGTGATGAGTGGGGGATTGAAGCCAACTGTTATCGGGTATGGTTCCCTCGTTCAACGTCCATTGAAAGTGCAATGACACGTCTTTTCTCTTTGCAGGTGCAGGATGCTGAATCCTGTAAGACTACAGACTCATAGTTTGAAGATTAATACAAAGAAAAACATCGAATCATGAAACAGGCTTTGAATGATCGCAAACCTGCACTGCGCACCATTCTTTTTCCCCTGTTACTGGCAGTGGTTATTGGCGGCTTGGCAGGTCTTGGGGCTGTTTTCTTCCGTTGGCTCATAGAAATTGGCATCAACTTCTTCTGGCCCGGTGAAGGCGGCTTTGTCAGCCAGTATGAACAGGCACCTGTTTTCTGGCGGGTTGGTATTCCCGTATTGGCAGGATTTATCCTTGGCCCTCTTCTTCATTTTGTTGCCCCTGAGATTCGTGGTCCCGGTGTTCCTGAAGTCATGTCGGCTCTGGCGCAGCGTGATGGTATTATCAGGCATCGGGTTACTCTTGCTAAAAGCTTTGCAACAGCGGCATTTATTGCTTCAGGATGTTCTGTCGGGCGGGAAGGTCCCATTGTTCAAATAGGATCTTCCATCGGTTCTTCTTTATGTCAGCTCTTTCGACTGGGGCCGGATCATCGTAAACTTGCTGTTGCCTGTGGTGCTGCTGCCGGCATTGCCGCAACGTTTCAGGCACCCATGGCTGGAACGCTGTTTGTTGTTGAAATTCTCCTCTTTGACCTGGAAGTCACCTCACTCTCTCATATTGTTATTGCAGCCGTGACCGGTACCATGGTTTCCCGCTCTTTCTGGTCGGATGGTATTTTGTTTCAGGCCCCTCAATTTGCCCTTGGACATCCGGCGGAGCTTCTGGTCTATCTCGGCCTGGGTCTTATGGCAGGCTTACTTAGTCTTCTTCTTATGGCGTTTATTTTTGGACTCACCAAGGGATTAGATCAATTAAAAGTACCTGGATGGTTGTCTCCAGCTCTTGGGGGAGTGGTTGTTGGTGTTCTTGGTTTGTTTTGTCCCCAGGCACTTGGGGTTGGCTATGGTGCTGTCATCCAGGTGTTACAGGGTGATGTTTTGTTTTCCACTGCGCTTATCCTGCTTTTGGCAAAACTCGTGGCAACCGGCTCATGTATTGGCTCTGGCATGAGTGGTGGAATTTTTGCCCCTTCTCTTTTCTTAGGAGCGATGCTTGGGGCAATGTTTGGTAATTTTGCCCATCTTATCTGGCCTGATTCAACCATGCTTTCCAGTCATTTTGCTCTGGTAGGGATGGGAGCAATGGTGGCTGGTACAACGCTTGCGCCGATTACCGCGATTCTAACGATCTTTGAATTAACCTATAATTATGAGATTATTCTGCCACTGATGGTGGCCTGTATCCCAAGTATCATTGTTGTTCGATTTCTCCACGGCTTTTCCATTTATGAAACAAAACTGCTTATGCAGGGTATTCGAATTGTACGGGGACATGATGCGAACCGGCTGCGTGCCCTGAAAATTCGTGATTATATTTGTGCTGAACATACGACACTGCCAAGCAAGACTCCTCTTGCCGATCTTCTGGAACAGATGCTCAATAGTTCATTTCCTCATTTTCTGATCAATGATGAACAGGGGAATCTGGCGGGTATTCTTACTCTGCGTGATGTTCGGGCATTTCTGAATAAGCCGGGGCCTGCAGATTCATCCATCACTGCTGCAGATCTTATGACGCGTGAGATGGCCACAGTGAATGAAAACGATAATTTGGAAGAAGCATTCCATCTATTCAGTAATCATCATTTTTCTTTTTTGCCAGTGATGTCAGAATCAATGTCGGGCCAGGTTGTTGGATGTCTTAAAAAAGACGATTTGATTACTGCTTATAATCAACATATCCTAAGAGATCATTGTCATCCTTCGTCCAGTCTTGTCTGTAAGCTTCCTCAGAAGAAGTGAGGATGATTTTAATATTTTATGTGTGCCTGCACACCATTACGTTTTTTTGCCAATTTGTTACGCAAAAACCAGATAGCAACAGTCAGAAGCATAAATACAAGACTAATGCGTAATTGTGACTTGCCTAACTCTACAGGCGCCATGATGGGTGGTACCATTAGCTGTCCCCATCTTTTATGGACCCAGAGCGTATATTCTTCTCCCCGTTGATATGGCTGGCTTTTCAGGTCTTCCTGGTCAAATATAAAATCAGGAGCTTCCAGAATCACCTCACCTTCCTTGTATAAAAACGAAAACACAGGAACGCTCTGCGACTTGTCTTCTGCGTTATCTGTAACAACAGGTTTAAACTCAAGCACTGTGGCCTTAATAACTGCATAATCACCGCTGATATCCTCGGTAAAATACATGTTGTTTATGCTGGTACGAAAAAGTTGAACAGCATTGAACAGCATAATAATAAAGAGGACCAGCAGAAGAGTGGATTTCTGAGGTTTTGTTTCTATTTCTTGATTTTCCATACTATCGACTATTCCACAAATTATTTTTATTGGAAACACAAAAAAACCTCTTGCCCACTGAATGTGACATTCAGTGAACAGGAGGTTAGAGATGCAGGGTAAGACGCTTGTCAAATGTTTACGCTCTATTTTTCAACTGTAACCTTTGCTGGAGCCTTGTTTACATATTTAAA
>JAOZLI010000200.1:0-1213 GCA_029934915.1 Desulfocapsa sp.
GCTCGTGCGGCCGGAAAGAAGACGGTGTTCATGGCAGGATTAATCAGTCTTTCCTCCACAAGGGTTGCAAGTTCTTTAATTGTGGGGAGTCGCCAGTCATCAAATCCTGCAAGTTGAAGATCTTCACAATAGGAAAGTGCTCGTTGCCATTTCAGGGGGCGAACCTCTGTGGTTTGCCACATCAGGCCTGTGCTTTTATCTGTGACAGTGTTGCGTACTTCGGGGTCAAAAATCCCGTAACGTAATGATTTTCCCCGTACGCTATACACGTATTGTTTTTTGTATTTATTGCTGATTCCACCCTGCTTGTCAGGCAAACACATGGTTTTTGCCTCAAGGCTGGGGAAAGGACGGTTACTCATTGTCCAGGCGCAGGCTCGTTTTGATGAAAGAGCATTGGCTTCCAGGAGAGCAGTAGGGTGCTTGAGTTGTCCTGCTTCATTGCCATAAGACATAAGTGTCTGGAATTCCATTTTGGTAGGCAGGCGCCAGTCATCAAAACCACCTAATGTCAGCTCGTTACTGTGGTCGATGGCTTCACTCCAGGTTTTCCCTGTAGGATCTGCAGTTGTTTGCCAGGTTAGGCCGGTTACCTGATCCTCAACCGTTGTTGGGTCGTTTTGTGTGTTTTGAGAATGCCGGGGAGGATTAATGGTGTAGTTTGCATCCTGTCCGAAAAAAGGCTCGCCGGGACTTGGGCAGGGGATCACCTTACGGCTGTCGTAACAGCGCTGCTGCCCGGTATCTGGTACTTTGTTTGGGAATTTTGGAGGCTTTTCCACCAGGTTCTCTGCCTGGACCGGCATGGCAAAGCAACACATCATACCCACCACAGGTATCCAATGCAGGATTGATGGGCTTGTTTTGGGGAAAGCCACTTATCGCACCACGCTATGCGCTACGCCATGGCATCCGCCACAGGAGTTATATTTCTTCAGCATGTCCTCGGGATGTGGCTGTCCGTGGCATTCTTTGCAACGCTTGATGGTTTTATGCTGGTCGGGGTGGCATTTGATGCAGAGAAGGGCTGAGTGCTTCGTGTTACGGGTGTAAAGCATGTCCTGTGCCTTCCTGTGACAGTATGCGCAAATCGCATTGGGTGTGTCGGCTGGATAAACAACTTTAAGTGCCTTGTGCGGCGGGTGACAGGAGACACATTTGTCAAATGTAGTTGTTATATGAACTATATTGCATGTTCCGGGGACTTGTCCTA
>JAOZLI010000200.1:1313-5037 GCA_029934915.1 Desulfocapsa sp.
GGCAAGCACTTGTCATTATGCCGGTTTTGAAATTATAGGCAATAATATTGTTTTTGATCAACACATCGCCATCACTATCATTTCTGATGCCGGCTCCTTCAAGAGCACTCCCATTACCAAATATGGTGTTGTGGAGTATTTCCACATCAATTTTTTTATCATTAAACTCACCCCACAAGCCACAGGCAATTCCTGCCCTGTAGTTGTGATGAATGAGGTTGTTCGTGAGTCCTATTTGTCCGGTGATTCCGGCATGAATAAAGATCCCCGCACCGTCATTAGCGTAGATTTTGTTTTGGTACGCGTCAAGCATGGGAGCTGTCGTGTGGAGGGTGTAGGATGATATACCTGCTGTTTCGTTTTCGTAAATTTCATTGTTGGCAGCGGTCATTCCTACATTATCTTCAATTCTGACTCCTGACCTTTTGTTTCGATAAACGGTGTTATCAGACAACGTTAACTGAGTGCGGGTTGTACTCATGGATAGTGCATATACTCCCGCGCGTTCGTTAAGATAAATTCTGTTTTTTTCTAACACTGCATGCATTGTTTCCGATGGCGAATGGGTGGTTGTCTGTATTCGTACTCCTCCTCTGCCGTTCTGGTGAACCCTGCTGTTTGTCAACAATAGTTGTTCGGCATCCTTGGCTGCAATCCCACCGGTTTTGTTGAGGTAAATATTGCAGTTGTCTAAACTGGCTCTTGCAGATTGATTCAGGGCAACACCGGTTACACCATTTTGGTAGATATCGGAGTCTGTTATCTTCACGGGGAGATTGCCACGAATGCGCACCCCTGCACGATTGTTCTGGTAGATGTCGTTGTTGGCAATAACAATGTTTGTTTCGTACGGAAAGGGCTTTGGCTCAGTGGGGATAGCTGTTCTTGAGGATGAAAAAGATGGAAATCCACAACCGCTGTTTGTTGCAGACAGCAGTATGCATAACAGGAGGAGTTTTCGTGGGGATTTCGAGTAACGGTTCATGGCTGGTCAGTTTAAAACGATAAGAAGGTCAGGCCCAGTTGATAAATGATTTCCTCGGTCCACCCTACATTATCTTTAAAAATAGGAATCTGCAGACCAAATTCCAGTTTAATCTTTTTCGAGAGTGTGAATTTCATACCTGGAGACAGAAATAGTGTCTCACCTCCCCCTGCAGTGTAGTACCCTTCTACTGCAATAGGGCCTACCGGCAGTTGATCCCGGCCTATAAAATCTGGTTGGTACTTGTAAATCACCTTGTGGAAGCGCCTCCTGGCGTCACCCATCCACCGATAGTTAAGTTCCATGGTAAGGTCCACATTCGAGTGCACGTGGTAAATCGCTGCCAGGTTATACCGAAACTCATCTCCTATAAGGATGCCATCGGTGAACCTGTATTGTACGTTAGAATGTAGAATAAAAGAATCGAAGCCAAAGGTGAGTGCCAAGCCCGGGGTGATATCAAAGCTCTCGGATCCAAAGGGAACATAACGGATAAACTCAAATTCGTAGGTTTCGTAGTGTACGGACCCGTCATCTTCTTCTATGCGGACATGACGGGTAAGAAGGGGGTCTTTGCCTTTAATCTGTACCTCCCCACCCGTGGGAAGGTTTAAGACGCCGTAGAGGGAGAGGTGGCTTTGTTTTTGTCCCCAGAGATGGTACTTGACGAGGAGTTCTGTGTCGCCCAGTTCTAAATAGTCCGGAATCTCCAGGTCAAAGGGCCCCTCCAGATCCACATCAATAACACGGTAAAAAAAGACTTTTGGAATAAGCCCCACCGTGATGTTATTGGTAAGTCCATAACGTAATGCCAGGATAGAAGTAGCGTTGTATGAGTGAATTGTGGAGGGGGCGTTAAAGAATTCATCCCCTTCCGTTTCACAATCAATGGGGGTTGTATGGTTTGTACCGGGGAGGAATTCGATACTATTGTAATCCACATCTTCCTGGGTAAATGTTGATGATTGCTGCTTCCAGTATTTGAATTGATAGTCTGCAGCAAAGGTACCCTTTGGAAAGGTCATACCTGTCACCCTGGTAAAGAGGGCGCTGGTCATTAACTGGTTGTTTGGAGGGACTACGTTGTCGTATCGGTGTAGCCGTTTGTAGACGTATTGCAGGTGGTTTTGAGCCACCTGTGAATTGGGGTCAATTTGCAGTGCTTTTTCAAATTCTTTGACTGCTAACTCGTACTTTCCCTGTATTTTGTAAATTTCTCCAAGACTGATAGTGGATTCAAGAAAAAGCGCTTTGGAATCGGACCGACCAGCAAAACGAGTACTCGACAATGCCTGAATTCTCGCCTGTTCAAATGCCTGCTTACTTAAGCCGTACTTTGCCTGACTTTTATAGACCTGACCCAACTTGTTATGGGCGGCGACATATTCTGGACAAAAATGGATTGCCCGTTTGTAGTAGTATGCTTCAGTTGTTGAGTTATTAGAGAGGGATAGGCCTTCGTTGTACCACTCTCGTGCTTCAAGGCAGTTTTCCGCCAGAACGCTTGAAGCATTTAAAAAGAGTAGGATAATACAAATACTTATGGAGTATAAAATACCAGGTTTCATTTTGTGGAGATCATCTTAGCAGAAGAAATGAAAGCATGCCGTTAGAATCGGCAGTAAAAGGCTAAAAATATGTTTTTTTTGTGTAGCTCTTGAAATGATTAGATCTGTAGGCCGCAGGTTTGGGGAAAACAAGGGCGTGCTCTATACTAAACAGAGGAAGTAGGAGAAATTCTCAAAGAAAAAACCGATACTTATGTCAGGTGAAAGTTGCTTTTATCTTTGCATTTTTTCCCACGATACGATATGTAAGAGCTATACTTCAATGTGAGAGGAATGTGGCGTAAGTCGTTGATTAATTAATTAATTAGTCAAATTCTTTATCGCTTCGTGTTAAGCTCTTGCATACCCGTGAGGGATTGTGAAAAATATTGTTTTATTTATATCAGAACAAACCCTAAACTTTGATGTTGGATTTGAGGAGAGAAAGGATGAGAAAAAAAAGAATAATTGCTGGTTTTTCTATTCTCGTGTCAGCCCTGCTTTTTACTCAAGCAGATACTGCGAGTGCAGTGAAAAAAAGCTATCAGTATGGTGATGTAGTTATGAATGCCTCCATTGAGGGCAAGTCTGTGTCGGCGGTAACGTTCAGGCACTGGACCCATCGTGACAAATATACCTGTCGTCTTTGTCATGTTGATCTGGAATTCTCCCAGTATCCAAATGACACCATGGTGCTTGAAGAAGATATTCGCGAAGGACGCTACTGCGGTGCCTGTCACGATGGGAAGGAGGCCTTTCAATTTAAGAAGTGTGCTGAATGTCATCCGCAAAATAAAGCAGAAGCCAAGAAAGAAATGAAGCAAGCCAAAAAAGCATTTTATAAATTTAAGAAAAAAATGCCCGCTGCAACATATGGTAATAAAATTGATTGGATGCAGGCAGAAGCGGACGGCAAAATTAAGCCAAAAGATAGTTTGCCTGGTATTACTGCTGTGAGAAGCGCTGCCATGGTCAATACACGCGATGAGCCTCGTGTCTCAAAATTACCGGGATTACCTGATATTATTTTTTCTCATTCCAAGCATGTCGTTTGGAATGGATGCGGTATGTGTCACCCTGATATCTATGCTATTGAAACCGGAAAAACAAAGATGTCCATGAAGGAGATTATTGCAGGTGAATTCTGCGGTCGTTGTCATGGTACCGTTGCATTTCCACTGAACGACTGTTT
>JAOZLI010000506.1 GCA_029934915.1 Desulfocapsa sp.
CCGTTGCCCTCTCCCTTTCTCTGCCACCAGGCCCTGAACGTGACAGTTTGATAGCTGTCACCTATACCATCATGGCTTTTTCTATCCTGGTTCAGGGCTTAACGGTTGGGCCTCTCATTAGGAAATTTGTCACTGAAAACCGTAGAATCCAATTGGCAACTTCTAAAGCTTCTATTACCAAGGAAAATAAAAATAAAAATGAATAATGAAATCGTAAAAATTCATAAAAAACGGAGTAACAAACAATGAAATACCTGAAACTACCGATTCTGTGTCTCATCCTGATCCTTGCCGGTTGTGCCAAAAAAGCACCGGATCCCATTCAGGTTCAGCTCCCCACCCATACAGTCAACTATCTCCACGAGATTAAACCGATTCTGGATAAACGCTGTGCAGTCTGCCACTCCTGCTACAATTCACCATGCCAGCTCAAACTGAGTTCATATGAGGGTGTTGATCGCGGTGGCAGTAAAAAGGCAGTGTATAATGCAACCCGACTGTCAACCATGGATCCAACCCGCTTGTTTATTGATGCCCAGACCACAGAGGAATGGCGACAAAAGGACTTTCATACAGTCACTGAAAGCAGTGTTTCTGATGGCCTGAATAACTCCTTGATGCTCCAGATTCTTTCTCATAAAATGAAAAACCCTGAGTCCAAAGGAGAGTATCATTCGGAAGCAGAGGATCTGACCTGTTCGGAGACAGCCATTGAGCTTGATGGGTACCTGTCTAAACATCCTAATCGTGGTATGCCCTTTGGTTTTCCTCCATTGAAACAGGAAGAATTTGAATTGATTGCCGGTTGGCTGGCTCAAGGGGCCAAGGGGCCAACAGCCTCTGAGCAGCAGGAATTGACAACACCCAAGGCCGCAGACGCAGCAGACATTGTAAAATGGGAGACCTTTCTCAACAACCAGGATCCCAAATATGCCATGACAGCCCGCTATCTCTACGAGCATCTGTTTCTGGCGCACATAAAATTTGGCACTGACACCAAAGAATATTACGAACTGCTTCGTTCCACCACCCCTCCAGGCAGTCCTGTGGAGCTGATTAATACGGTTCGTCCTTATGATGATCCCGGTGTGGAGACCTTCTATTATCGTTTTCGAAAAATTCATTCGACCATTGTTCATAAAACCCATATGGTCTTTGATTTTGATGATGCCAAGCTAAACCGATTCAAAAAACTATTCATTGAGCCTGACTGGCTGCAGGAACCTCATCTCATCGGGTATGATCCAATAGAGAGCGCCAATCCCTTTGCAAGTTTTGAGCAGATTCCACCACGTGCCCGCTATCAGTTTCTCCTCGACAATTGTCATTATATCATTATGACCTTTATTCGAGGGCCGGTCTGTCGTGGTCAGATCGCCTTGAACGTTATTCATGATCATTTCTGG
>JAOZLI010000507.1 GCA_029934915.1 Desulfocapsa sp.
AGTTCATAAAAAGACCACTCACCATGAAGGGCACGAAGAACATGAAGTTAAAAAAACTGTTTCTGATGAGTATTCCTTTCATAATTTAGAGATTTTGCAGACTCACAAATTACCATAAAACCATAACGAACTAAAAGAGCATCTAAAATTGGAATTTATTCTTCGGCTCACGCAAAGAAGCCAGTGACTGTTCCTTTCGACCTTCCATTATTCTTTTAAGCTGAGAAAGCTCAGCGTTTGCCTGGAGGAGTTCCAGTTTCACCTTCTCCTGTGCAGAAACAGATGCTGCATTCTCAAACTCCAGCTCAAATTTTTCAACTTCCTTTTTAGCCTTGTATAAATCTCTTGCGAGTGCCGGTAAATACATTTTCAATTCCTGATTAAAATAAGAAGCTTATTGATTTTTAAACAAGCATATGTTTAGTTCGAATGTGGTGTTTTACTTTTTGTACCAATGAATTCAACTCACAATACTTTTTAAGGGAGATCCTCAATGGCTGAATATCTGTTTATACTGCATACCGACGATAATGAAAAGGCAGCACGTTGTTTCCAATTCTCTAAAATTGCCCACGAAAAGGGACATACCGTCAACATTTTCCTGGTAGATGACGGTGTCTTCTGGGCTGAAAAAGGAAAAGATGGCTCACAAAAGACAATTACCGGCGACTGTCCTGCCGACTACCTCCCCTACCTTGAGGACAAGAAGGTGACCACTGGAGTTTGCACACCTTGCGCCAAGGGACGCAACCTTGCCGAGGCGAACATGCTCGGCAACATGAAACTTGATACGGGCGGTAATCTCATCGATATGGCTGCCACCGCCACTGTCTTTAATTTTTAAGCTCCTCCTTAGGACTCATTCAACAATAATTACTACATTATTGTTGGACAAGCCCTCATTACACTTTGACAGGTTCAACAGAAGAGGATAAGAGTAGTTCATTCTTGATAGTTTCTCCCCATGTCACCCTAACCGGAGCAAACCATGCAAAAATGGTTCATTATCCTCTTTCTGTTACTCCTCTCTGCCTGCGCTGATTCATCAATAGAATTACACAAACAATTTCAAAATAACGATCAGCTCACGGTTCTTGACAAAAAGACAAAACTCATGTGGGCAGCGTCTGATAACCGTTCGAATCTTACTTGGCAGGAAGCTGCCGATTATTGTACATCTTACACTGGTGCCGGTTACCAGGACTGGCGTATGCCAAACGCCTCAGAACTCAGCGCACTCTTTGAAGCAGGAATACAAAAAGATGGGGAGATGATCCGTGTTACTGGCGAACGTATATGGGCCTCAGAAACAGAGGACAGCAGAGGCGCATTTTGTCACTTCCTCAGAAGCGGGTGCTCCACAGGCGAAAAGGTGATGTCCATCACCATGCGTGCTCTTCCTGTTC
>JAOZLI010000201.1 GCA_029934915.1 Desulfocapsa sp.
GCCATGCGCTGGCAACCCAACTCTTGCTGGTTGCTCATTGCCTGTGATATGCCTAATATTACTAAAGAGGCTCTTGCATGGTTACTGGCTTCAAGGCACCCTGAATCGGATGGTACAGTCCCTCGTTTGCATGACGATGGTTTTGTGGAACCTTTACTCGCCTTGTATGAATCTGAAGCAAGAGTCTATTTTGAAGAACTGGCGGCCTCGGAAATCTTTCGTATCTCCAGGGTTGCCAAACAAGCAAAGATAATAACACCCGTTGTACCAGAACACCTTGCCGAGTCCTGGCGTAATATCAATACTCCTGAGCAGTTGGATAAATCGAAGTTTTAACATATCGCATAGTTGGTATGTTTGTTAAAATATTTGATAATCGCTGCATGGTATCTTAAATGTACTGTGATTCTTTACATAATGCAGATCTGTGATAAACTCTTATTAACGAAAGTTTTTTTATGATATCCATTCAAGAAACTGCAGGTGACCATGCGTTTTGAATCAGGGCAGGTGATATCCGATTTTGACCCCCATTTTAAAATTTTTCATGAACTTATGCCCTTTAAAGTTCAGGAAATCCTGCTGGTTTCTTCTCCCTATGATGCCTTCATTATGGAAGAGGATGGCTCTCTTGCAACTCGTATAATCAATGAATATCAAGGGCTTAACCTGAGTGGTGCTCCCCGTATTACCCTGGTCCCTTCCGGAAAAGAAGCAATAGAGCGCTTGCGCAGGCAAACTTTTCAGCTTGTGATAACCATGCCGAATGTTGGTGGTATGGATGCTTTTGCTTTTGGTGCGGAAGTGAAAAAACTCCACCCCCAGCAGCATATAGTACTCGTAGCCCACAGTCTGCGTGGGATTTATCCGGTACCGGACGATGTGGAATGCCATTCCATAGATGATATTTATCTCTGGTGTTGTGAGTCTGATCTTCTTTTGGCGATCATTAAAAATTTCGAAGACCATGTGAATGTGGATGTCGATACCAAACGGGCCATGGTGCGGGTTATTATTCTGGTGGAGGATTCGCCTCTGTACCGCTCTTCTTTCCTGCCGCTTATTTACCATGAAGTCGTTCGCCAGACACAGGCAGTGCTCGATGACAGTCTGAATGAACCGCATCGTTTACTGCGCATGAGAGCCCGTCCCAGGATACTTTCGGCAATCAATTATGAAGAAGCCATCGTGCTGTATGAAGCGTACAAACCCTATGTGTTTGGTATAATTTCAGACGTACGTTTTCCAAGACGTGGCGAGATGGATGCGAAAGCCGGATTGCGTCTGCTGGAATCCATTCACGAGGAAGTTCCTGACCTGCCCATGCTTGTGCTCTCGTCGGAACCGGAAAACAGAGAGCGGGCAGAGGCCATTCCTGCAGTCTTTCTTGATAAGGATTCTATCTTTGTGAAGGATCAGATTCGGGCATTTTTTATGAACTATCTTGGCTTTGGGGATTTTGTATTCCGAATGCCCGAAGGAGAGGCCATTGGGCACGCGTCCAATCTCTATGAGTTTGAAAAGATGTTGAAAACGATTCCCGATGCATCTCTGCGTTATCACGCAGAGCGGAATCATTTCTCCAATTGGGTTATGGCCCGTGCCGAAGTAGCCTTGGCCACACGCCTGCACAGGGATCATGTAAAGGATATAAAATGCTGCGTAGAACTTCGTGATGATCTTGTTTTTAAAGTTCATTCCCTGCGGCGTCTTCGGCAACAGGGAGTTGTTGTCAAATTTTCGAGGGAACGCTTTGATGCGGAAATCTGTGATTTTGTGAAAATAGGCAATGGCTCCATGGGTGGAAAAGCTCGCGGGCTCGCGTTTATGTGGATGCAGCTGCAGCAGTCCCGCAACGACTATCCTGCGTTGCGTTCGGGGAATGTCACCTTACCTAAAACCTGTGTTGTTACCGCAGATGGTTTTGATGATTTTATAGCGAGTAATCATTTACATCTGGATAAAGATCTTGATGATGAAGCGGTCAGTAAACAGTTTCTGGCAGGTACCCTTCCATCCTGGCTCCATAAGGATCTGAAGGCCTTTCTCCGTAATACCACCTATCCTCTGTCTGTTCGTTCTTCAAGTCTTTTGGAGGATGCACATTTCAGGCCCTATGCGGGGTTATATGCTACTTATTTCCTGGCAAATAATCACCCGTCCTTTGCCATGCGTCTGGAGCAACTCGAGAAAGCAGTGAAGCTTGTATATGCCTCCACCTGGTTTGAGAATCCCAGGTCCTACACAAGAACGAGAGAACAGGGGCGTGAAGATTCCATGGCAGTCATTCTGCAACAGGTTGTAGGAGAGGAGCATGGTGGCTATTTTTACCCGCATATTTCAGGTGTTGCCCAATCCCACAACTATTATCCGATCATGAAGATGAAAGCGGAAGAGGGGATCTGTCATATAGCCTTGGGGATTGGGAAAACGGTGGTGGAAGGGGAACGTTCACTCAGATTTTCTCCGGCACATCCAAAACGTCTTGTCCAGTTTTCAACGGTGGATGATATCCTGGATAATAGTCAGCGCCGCTTTTATGCGCTTGATATGGATTTTACTGTACCCTTTGATAAACAGGGATCCAATCTTGTCCATCGTCTGGTGCAGGATGCCGAGCATGAAGAGCCTGTGCAGATGGTTGCCTCCACCTATATTCCCGATGAGCATCGTATCCGTGATACTATTCTGCCGGGCCCTAAGGTGATAAGTTTCTCGGGGATCTTGAAGTATGGCTTATATCCACTTCCTGCAGTGTTACAAGATTTGTTGAAGCTTGGGAGGCGGGGCTTAGGTTGTGAAGTGGAAATTGAGTTTGCAGTACACCTCAATAAAAAGAGTAAAAAATCGACCTTCTATTTCCTGCAGATGCGACCTATGGTAACCGGTGGTGAACGAGCGGATGTTACGATATGTGACTGTGATATTGACAACGGCTTCTGTTTTTCCAGGTCTTGTCTTGGCCATGGCCGCTTTGAGAATATGGCAGATATCCTTCTGGTTCGGCCAGCGAGTTTCGATGCGGGTAAAACAGCAGATATCGCCAGTGAGATAAATGGGTTTAATGCAAGATTGGAAGCGGATAAAAGACCTTACCTTCTTATTGGTCCCGGACGTTGGGGATCCGCCGATCCGTGGCTGGGAGTGCCTGTACAGTGGCGTGATATTTTTGGAGTGGGCGCGATTATTGAGCTGCAAAACGATCTTCTTCATGTTGATCCATCGCAGGGTTCACATTTCTTCCAGAATATTACTTCCCTTGGGATTCCCTACCTGACCGTTATGGAAAAAGGAGAGGGAGGTGCCAATCACTGTAGTAGTAAGAAGGGAAATGATTGCATCGATTGGGAATGGCTTCTGGCTCAGGATGATTTTGAGGATGGCGAATATATACGACATATTCGGCTTGCAAAACCGTTTGTGATGAAGTGCGACGGGAAGAAGGAAATGGCGGCTTTGTATGTGCAGGATTGTGAAAAACAGGGCCAAGCAGGATGTGCCGCTGAATTTAATGGATAATAACTATTCAGGTACCAGCTATTAGTTAACAAAATACGGAGGTCATGATGGAAGAGATTATCAGCAGAATTAAGAGTAAGGATCCGGAACAGCGTGAGTTTCATCAGGCGGTGGACGAGGTTATTGAAAGTGTGAGGCCAGTGCTTGAAAGAAACCCGGAATACCGGCAGCAGGCGGTACTCGAACGGGTGACGGAGCCTGAGCGGGTAATTATGTTTCGTGTGCCGTGGATGGATGATGATGCACAGGTGCACGTGAATCGTGGCTTTCGGGTGGAGATGAACTCTGCCATCGGTCCTTATAAAGGTGGTTTACGTTTTCATCCCTCGGTAAATCTTGGGATTATTAAGTTTCTGGCTTTTGAGCAGGTGTTTAAAAACTCCCTGACTACTCTAGCCATGGGTGGTGGAAAGGGTGGTTCTGATTTTAACCCCAAAGGAAAATCAGATGCTGAGGTTATGCGCTTTTGCCAATCGTTTATGGCAGAACTCTCAAGGCATATCGGGCCTAATACCGATGTTCCGGCAGGGGATATTGGCGTGGGAGCAAGGGAAATTGGTTTTCTGTTTGGAATGTATAAAAAACTGCGTAACGAATTTACCGGCGTACTCACGGGGAAAAGTCTTGACTGGGGGGGGAGCCTGATTCGTCCTGAGGCGACAGGGTATGGTACGGTCTATTTTGCTGCAGAAATGCTGACGACAATCAATCAGACTCTTGAAGGAAAGACCTGTCTTGTTTCAGGCTCTGGGAATGTTGCACAATATACCACCGAAAAAGTGCTGGACCTGGGTGGAAAGGTTGTTACCCTCTCAGATTCGTCGGGCTATATTTATGATGAAGAAGGCATTGATCGCGAAAAACTCGCCTTTGTGCAGCAGTTAAAAAATATCAGGCGGGGACGGATGAATGAATATACGGAAGAATATCCGAATGCTGTGTATACTCCCATTGATCCAGCCTTAGATTATAATCCACTCTGGAACCATAAGGCCGACTGCGCATTCCCAAGTGCTACTCAGAATGAGATAAATGCTCGTGACGGGAAAAATCTGCTGGATAATGGCGTGAATCTAATTAGCGAAGGTGCTAATATGCCATCTGTTCCTGAGGCGGTGGAGCTTTTTGTGGAACATAAGATTCTTTATGCTCCGGGGAAAGCTGCCAATGCTGGAGGAGTCGCTGTGTCCGGTCTTGAAATGGCACAGAATTCCATGCGTCTTTCCTGGCCCAGGGAAGAGGTTGATAATCGTTTGAAACAGATCATGAAATCCATTCATCGAACCTGTGTTGATGCGGGGGATACGTATGGTGTGCAGGGTAATTATGTGGCGGGGGCCAATATCGCCGGGTTTGTCAAAGTGGTAAATGCTATGCTAGACCAAGGCTTGGTTTGACAATCGGTAAATGTTCATCAGCACACCACCTTCGCTCACGATCAGATCATGCCGTATTCCGCGTGCGATAACGACATAATCTGATCGAGCGAATCTGG
>JAOZLI010000202.1 GCA_029934915.1 Desulfocapsa sp.
TCTACGACGTGGGTAGGTAGCAGAAGGGCTATACTTTTTCTTATTTTTTTTCTTTGCAGCCATGGCTTTTTCTATGGATGAGAGGACTTCAGGAGGTGGCGGAGTAACCTTTCTCTTTTTAAAAGAGAGCGTTTTACCAGTTGCAACACCTGCTGCACTCTTTGCCTCTTCCATACGTAGAATTTCATCTTTTCCATCTACGGTGAGGATCACTTCCCCCCGACTCACTTTCTTAATGATGGCCTTACCAATGGCATCACCTTTATAGTAAAGTTCCTGCTTATTCGTCGAACGATCCTGAATTATTGCTCGCTGCGCATTATCAGCACCACCTATCGTACCACGCAGAACAAGCTTCAATTTGGTCTCTTTTATAGGCTCAGGTGGAAGCTCAACTTTCTTCTCCACTGGCTTTGCTTTCGGTTGTACTTTCCCAAAAAGACTCCGCTGATTGATAATAGCATAGTCCTCTTTTGGCTGTGCCTTATTCTTTTGAGCAGAAGGCACAGCTTGTTTACCGGCTGTTGCAGAAGCCCCCTTCTGAAGCGTTTGGGGAGCAACTCCAGAAGTCCTCTCTGGTACAGCAAGAAAACTGCCAAGTTTTCTACAGAGAAGCTCGCCGCCCCCGACAGTTAGCAGAGTGACAATTATAAATGATGCTATAATAAATGAACGGCTCAGCATACTCAGACTCAGGGCTCAAATGTGAAAATTGGTTTTTGAACCGTACCTTTTAACACAAAGGGTAACGCGCCACGTTTACGTTTCTTTTGCAGTTGAATCACCATCTCCTGCGCCTCCTTATTTCCTTTTAGAAGATCCGGCAGAGGTTCCAGATTCCCGACAAAAGAAAGTCTGGTATCTTGCAGGCTCGATTGCATGGTCACGGTTCCGGAAAAATTTCCATCAAGCTCCCTGCCGTGAAACTTACCCTTTTGGCATTCCAGGATATTGTTTTTAAAATCCAGCTCCATGCTGAACTTCTTCAAGTCTATACTCTCCAGTGAAAGAATGGGTACAAGCAAAGGAAACTTACCTTGTTTAAGCGTAAAACGTCCTTTACCGTCAGTTAGTAATTTGCCACCCTGCAGCACTCCATGAAAGATCCCTTCACCATCAATGGTGCCACGTATCTCACGCTTTGCCGCGCGGGCAAGAACAGGAATTTTTGCTGGATCAAGATTTTTAATTTTTATTTTTTCCAGCACAAATTCTTTGTTATCAGAGTCAATCGTTAGCTGTAAACTATGAGTTCCTCCAAAGCCGTCAAATTTGAGACCAAACTGTGACCCAACATTTTTAAGACTGGGACTTAGACGAATATTACGAAGAGTAAAAAGCTCCTGTTGCTGTTCATCGTTAAAACGGACACTTTTCACAGCAACGCTGAAGGGAAAGCCATAGCCAATCCCTGCTACCTTACATTGGCTGCCCTTTACAAGTTCCTCAATTTTAACTTCACAAAACCTCTCGACCTTCTCGGTGGGAAAACGAAACCAGAGTACCCCCACAGTCAAAATCACCCCATACACAAACAATGTACAGAAAAAGAGTATCTTGCTTTCAAAAATCCTCATCACACACCACCGTCTTTCAGGCGAAAGGTGAGAACCTGAAGAACCGCATTCAAGTAGCCAGCCTCTTTTCCATGATCTTTGATGGAGAGCCGGTTAATATAAATCACATTTTCTTCCGACTCAAGCCTCTCCAGGAAGGCAACAAGATTTGCAGTGGTAATTTCCTGAAGTTTCATATCCACTCGCGATTCCTGCAAAACACCTTCCCGCTCAACCTCACTGGGTTTCATATACTTAATATTTTTCTTAACCCTGGTTTTTGCAGCCTGCTGTTCTATAAATGAAAAAAGAGTAAAACCCTTAGGGCGTCTTCCAATGCGTGACTTAATATCCGTGGATTGTGTCTGCAGCAAACTATATTCCTGCTGCATCTTTCTTATTTCCTGTAACTGGGCTTCTTTTTTCACCAGTGATTTCTGTAAATCTGTCCTGTTTGTAAGCAATGGCGCAAAAAAGAGAGTATACAACAAAAAGACAAACACAAAAGCCCCAAGCCCTGCCACCATCATCTTTTCACGCCTGTCCAGGCGCTGCCAACCAGACTTTTCTAAAAGAGGCTGCAAAACAGAAGAAATATTTTTCATTCTTGAGCCTCTCCCATATCGAGCGTTAATTCAAAACGAATATTGTTATTTTTAGGATCCTGGTTGGTTGAGTTAATAGTAACCGCAAGGATTTCGACCGATTTATCCAGGTTTTTCTTGATGGAATCAACACTGTTAAAATTATCGGTTACGCCAATCAGACGTATCCCTTTCTCATCGTACACCAAACGAGTGAGTAAAACATCAAGGGACGGCGGGATGTGCGAGGATATCTCACGCAGGACATGGAGTGCGGTAAAGGGTAAAACCGTCCCTTCATCTTCGCCGGATGAAAATTGTGCTCCATTAATGGCCACCTGTAATTGCTGTATGGGATCAACGATACGTGTTACATCGGGTAAGGTTTCTTGAAAAACAGTAATGATATCTGCTGCCAGCCCATTCTGTTTTTTCTTCATTAGTGAGTTATCATAAACAAGCCAGGAGGTTGATGCGACAAAGGCAAGAGCTAAACACAGGGCCAGCCCCTTTCCCAGCAAACGATACCTGGCCATGGGGTCCGTGAGAGAAAAGCCTTCTTTACAAAAATCAAACTCTGGTATAATTTTATCGCTGTATGCGCCAAGACTAAAGCAGGAGGTAAGATACTCGGCATGCTGTCCTGTTTTTCCGGGAAGATTTGCAGAAACAGGAAGAATTCCACCACGACCACAAACAAAACATGGCATTTCAAATGCCTCGTCGAGCCATGATCTGGCATTTGGCATTATCCCTCCACTCCCCTCCACGTAAATGGAGACCTTAGCAAGATCTGTAACAGCAGCCAGTGGTGCCAGAGTCTGTTTTACCGCAACTGCAAGATTCCTATAGGCGTCACTTGTCGTTTTTAATCCCTGTACGACCAACTCTCCACTTTCTTTGTCAAAAACAAAGCCCGTGAATTCTTCCGCGTCACTGTCAAACAGTTCAAAGGGAAGAGGTCTTACCAGTTGCAAAACGCCACCGGCAATGAGAAAAAGTGCTGCATCATTCGTTCGTAGAGACAGAAAGAGAAACGTTTCAGGGGGCTGCCCGTTGGCAAAAATTCCACTGATGGAGGGTTGGCCGGAAAGTGTAATCCGTTCGAAAAAGATACCAACATCCTGAAAGGCGGCATGCCACTGGCTCAAACGCTCCCGTTCAAGCATAGCAGCTATAATTTCCACATCTTTTCCACTACCCGGGGTAACATGCGTATCAATCAGCAGGGTACCAATATCTTGTATGATACTCTCGTCAAGCTCAAAGGGAAGAATCTTCTCGATAGATTTACGATCAGAAAACGGCAGGCTGAGATTACGAAAAAGAAGGAAAGACGCACCGAAAGACAAAGAGGCCCTGCAATTACTGCAATCAATATTAGCAACCAGTTCAGTAACAACCTCTTCAGGAGCTTTCCCACCAGTCACCACAATGGTGGACGCAACAACGCCCTGGGATTTGCTTCCATCAAAAAGAACAGCTGTTAACAGATCACTCTGCAGATCGATACAAAGATTACTCTTCATCACTCACATTTTGTCTGTAGGTCTCAAGCTGGTAGGTAAAAAAATCATCTTCTCCCCAGCGGACAATCATTGTTAAATGCCAAAATTGCTGATCAAGTTTCTCCAGGATTTCTGATTCTTCAAAAAACACCTCTTCCACCTGCAACTCCCAGCGAAATCCTGCAAAATCATCCTCAAAATCGCCCTCACTGGAGATAAATTCTTCTGTCAGCGTCAACTCTGCCAGTTGTTTTCTGGCAAGTAACGGTGCCTGAATGTAAAACCTGCTTTCCGTTGCCAACCGCACACTTGCAGATTGAGAACCAAAAAGACTGGTAAGAGCAATGGCAAGCACTGCCACTGCAATCATCACTTCAAGGAGGGTAAAGCCCTTCTCTGAACCTGAGCCACGTTCACAAGAAGTCAATCCAGACAACAAGGTATGTAAACGTTTACTAGTCAAAACCAAGAAACTCTTCCTTTACAGCAATATCAAAGAAAAACGGCATAATCAGCAAATAGAGGGTTTCATTATCCTCATCGCTGAGACGAATAAAAGTCTTATCCATATAGCCCTGTTTTGAAACCCACAATCCATCTTTCAAAGGATCATAATCATCCCCGCCTCCGGCTTGAGAAATTTCTTCAATCCTTATGCCCTCCGGAAGCAGAATTTGAGATCGCACAGAGACCGTTCCATCTGTTTCCTCAGTATTTTCTTCACCATCCAGACTCTCCCGATCAGGGACAGCCTCGTACCAGATTTTCCGTTCAGAAAGATCAAAGGAAATAAGTTGCGGTACACCATCTCTTGCAGCCCGGCCCCTGGCACTGGTAAGAAGAGAAATTACTTTCCGCGAACCAGCAGCAAGCTGATCAGTAAGCAGTGAACTTCTAAGAGTGGGAATACTGATAGCAAGACTAATAGTGATAAGTAAACAGACTATAAGCAACTCAAGGAGAGTAAAGCCACGCTGCATACAGAAACTACTCTATTTCCCAGTTTTTAACATCAGCGTCAGGTCCCTCTCCGCCGGACTCACCATCTGTGCCATAGGAAATAATATCATAATCAGAATGCGTTCCGGGGCTGAGATAAATATATTCATTCTCCCACGGATCCTTAGGCAGCTTTTTCATATAGCCGCCTTCACGCCATTTCTTCGGTATTTTCCCACTGCTGGGTGCCTCAACAAGAGCCTGTAATCCCTGGTCTGTGCTGGGATACACTCCACTATCCAGACGATACATCTCCAATGCTGAGCCAATGGCACCCATCTGCGCCTCAGCCATTGTGCGCTTGGCCTCATCTGGACGTCCCATAATTCTAGGCCCCACATACCCTGCCAGGATACCAAT
>JAOZLI010000203.1:0-4554 GCA_029934915.1 Desulfocapsa sp.
AGCCGATTGTTTTTCGGGCAAATCAATTGACAGCACACGTTTCAACTCTACCATTACGAACCATACTCCATTTTAGTTTAACTTTTATGGAGTATATTGCTTTTATAGTTTCATGACAAGCGGATTTTTGAGTGAACAAATTCGACATATTTGTCGAAAACAAACAGGAATGTCGAACTTTTCCCCTCCCTCTCATGCCTTAGGCCTCTACCATAATCCCCAACAAGCTACCGGTGTGATTCATTTTGTGCATAAATACACCAAATAGCATTAAGTGCTGGCATATTTATTGCTAAAATGAAATACTCACAGCAGTGACATGCTCGTCATGTCAGCTAAGAAACGCACAACAAACAACTTTAATAAATCATTCATTTCCCGTTCCTAATCATACTGTTACAGGAGACACAACCCATGTCAATCATTGCTGCCAAGCAGCTCACAAAGCACTATATAGCCGGAGATATCACGGTGGAGGCTATTCGCGGAGTAGATTTCACCATTGAACCCGCATCCTTTGTCTCCTTCGTGGGACCATCCGGAAGCGGTAAAACCACGCTGCTTAATATGATCGGTTGCCTCGATCCACCCACTGGCGGCAGCCTTGAAGTTGCGGGCCAGGATATCACCAGTTTAAACACCAATGAGTCCGCCGTATTCAGAGGAGACAATATCGGATTTATTTTTCAGGATTTCAACCTGATTCCGGTATTAACCGTTTTTGAAAATATTGAATATCCCCTGATCATGGTGCAAAACTGGCCAGCCGACAAACGAAAAAAGCAGGTTGAGAAATTGCTTGAAGCCGTCGAAATGCAGGACCAGGGACACAAATATCCCAGTCAAATTTCAGGTGGCCAAAAGCAGCGGGTTGCTGTTGCCAGAGCACTGGTCACCAATGCCAAGCTGGTGCTGGCAGATGAGCCAACCGCCAACCTCGATAGGAAGACAGCTACCAGAATCATTGATTTGATGAAACATATGCGTGATGAATTTTCCACCACGTTTATATTTTCAACCCATGATCCGCGTGTAGTTGAAAATGCAGAAATCATTTTTACGCTGGAAGACGGTAAACTTTTAACTCAAAGCAACAACCAGGGAGGCGACCATGAATAACATCATTAAAATGGCCGCCCGCAATTTGCGGCGCTATAAACGAAGAACTCTGCTCACCTCCATCCTTATCACTTTAGGAGTTGTGGCAGTCCTCCTTTTTATTTCTGTCTCCGGCTCTTTTAAATCGCTGATGGTGGGCCAGATCACGGACTCCATGATGGGACATTTACAGGTACATCGCAAAGGCTATATGGCCAGCATGGACAGCCTGCCGCTGAATCGAAATCTACAGGGCAAACAGCTGGGCAAGGTAAAGGAGATCCTCGATAACAACGATGCGGTGGAGGCCTATTCCATGCGCATTAAACTTGGAGCCATGTTCAGTAACTTTAGTGAAACAACGAATATCCGTCTTACTGCCATTAATCCAGAGCAAGAGATGAAAACTGCGCCCATGCTGCAGGACCGTTTTCTTCAAGGAGAAAAAGAAGGTCTGATGGATAAGGGAGAAATTCTCATACCGGAACTCATCGCCAAAGGAATGAAGGTTAAAATCGGTGATTCCATTGTGCTGGTAGCCACCAACCAGGACGGCTCTGTGAATGGCCAATCGTTTGTTGTTCGAGGAATCCTTGAGGGTATTTCAGGACCTGGCGGGCGAGATGGCTATATCCATCTAGCCGATGCTAAAACGCTTCTTCGGATCGAGGGCAAAGAAGTCAGTGAAATTGCCATCCGTTTAAAAGATATGGGAGATCTGGAGAAAGTTTATACGGCTCTTAAAACCAAGCTTTCTACTTTCAAAAACAAACAGGATAAACCAGTCTTTGAAGTACATACCTGGGAAAAGCTCTCTCCCTTCTCTAAAATTGCAAGTATGATTGATTTGATGACCCTGTTCATCAAGGTTATGCTGGTGGCCATTGTTCTAGTAAGTATTATGAATGTTATGGTTATGTCGGTCTATGAACGCATCAATGAAATTGGCACCATCGCTGCCATCGGCACGAAACCGGGTAAAATTATGGCCCTGTTTCTCACTGAAGGCTTGTTGCTTGGTGTTTTTGGAACACTGATCGGAGTGGTTCTCAGCCTGATTGGTATTATGGGGATGAATATATCAGGAATCAGCTTTGATTTCGGTCGCCAGAAAGGACTGATGCTGTCACCCACCATTGCCGGAAGTGATGTGCTCATCGTAGCAGTTATCGTTATAGCCATCGCGGTGCTGGGTAGCCTGCAACCTGCATGGAAAGCTGCTAAAATGGATCCGATTACCGCTCTTCGTCACGTATAGAGGAAAACAGATGAAACAACTTAAAAACAGTACTCGTATTTTCACCATCCTACTCACCTCTTTTTTCTTTGCAACACCCGTGTTTGCTGTGGATGGCAACGAACTTCTCCGACAGGTGGATGCCAACATGCAGCCCGAAACCTATGAGATGTATCGAAAGCTCATCAACATCGAACCAGACGGCAAAAAAAAGGAATTTCTTCTCTACACTGTCAAGAAAGGACAGGATAAGATGGTAGCGCTGTTCCTCTCACCAGCCAGTGAGAAAGGACGTGCCACTCTTCGACTTGGTGATAACATGTGGCTCTACATTCCCAATGTGGGCAAACCGATTCGTATTACCAGTCTACAATCAGTGGTGGGGGGAATTTTTAATAACTCCGACATCCTTCGTCTGGACTACAGCCTGGAATATGATGCCGGCGAACTTGTGGAAAACGACGACACCTACACATTGGAACTCAAGGCGAAGACCACCTCGATTGCCTATGACCGCCTGATGATGACCATTGACAAAAAGACTACCATGCCACTCACAATAGAATGTTACACGGCCAGTGGCATGTTAATCAAGACTCTGCGCTACTCAAAAATAGAAGATTTTGGCGATGGCATGGTAAGACCTTCTGTTCTGGAAACGGACAGCCCTTTACATAAGGGATACCGTTCTGTAATGCTCTTTGCCAAGATGAAGAAAAAAGAGTTTGCCGATGAGGTTTTCACTCTCAACTATATGTCCAAGGTCGATGAACTTCGCTAAACCTTTCTCTCAGTATATGGGAGCCCTGATTGTATCGTTGTTCTTATTGTTCTGCCTGCCTGGAACCATCCTGGCAGCAGAGGAATTCAGTTTTGATCTGGAAGAGATCGAAAAGAGCCCCCTGACCTGGGGTGGCTACGCTGAAATCAAATGGGAGCATATGGACATCAATCAGGGGTCTGTTTTCAGTCTGCTCAACCTTAGCTATGATCCGTTGTCAACTATCGATCGACTCGGTGGCAGCCTGCAACTGGACGGCAACTATAGTCAAGAGTTATACAGCGTTAACTGGCTCTTCAAGGTGACGGGACAACAGGACGATTTTGGCTGGCATGATACTGCCGACGTTTTTGCAGCCTATATCAACCTCAAGCCATCGCCTTCAGCCACCATCAGCCTGGGGAAGAAACCGTATAAATGGGGAAAGGGATATGCCTGGAATCCGGTGGGCTTTATCAACCGGCGTAAGGATCCAAACAATCCAGACGAAGCAATGGAGGGTTATATTACTGCAGAAGCCGATTTTATTAAAAGCTTCCCTGGGAAATTACAGACCTTGGCCTTAACCACTGTACTTCTTCCTGTTTACGATGAAATAAATGAGGATTTCGGCAGACAGGATAAACTCAACCTGGCAGCCAAACTCTATTTTCTTTTTATGGATACGGATATTGATCTGACGCTACTCACCGGCGACAGCAGGTCTAATAAATATGGAATAGATTTTTCAAACAACCTGTCCACCAATTTTGAGATTCATGGTGAGATGGCCTGGATCCTCGATGCGCAGAAGATGCATTTACAAGAAGATGGGGCACTCGCACCCAGCCAGGATAATGCTCTGTCCTGGCTTCTTGGCATTCGTTATCTGACAGAAAACGACATTACCAGTATTGTTGAGTATTACCACAATGATACTGGATATACAGAAGAAGAAATGAGCAACTTTTTCCGTTATGCACAAGCAGCAGGAGAAGAATTCCGTCAAGCTGCCAGCCGCTTATTGCTTGACCGTGCCATCGACGCAAGCCTGAAGGGATACGGCACCCCCCAACCAGGCCGAGACTATTTATATGCCCGCTTCAGCCAGAAGGAAGCCTTCGATATTTTGTACTTCACCCCGGCACTCACCGCCATTATCAACCTGGCTGACAACAGCTTTACTCTCACACCGGAATTGATATATACTGGTTTTACTAACTGGGAGATGCGACTGCGTTTCAGTTATCTGGATGGTAAAAAATATACCGAGTATGGAGAAAAACAAAACAGCAATAAACTGGAACTTCGACTGCGTTATTTCTTTTAACCACACGACTAATCTGCTCGACTAAACTCTTGCTCTGCGTAGGTTGTGGTTGAGTGTAGCGAAACCCAACATCGATTAAATGGTCGAGTAGACCGATTTCCCCTTTGAACAGTTAAGCCCCGAGCACCG
>JAOZLI010000203.1:4564-4997 GCA_029934915.1 Desulfocapsa sp.
CCCAACATCGAGTAAATGTTGGGTTTCGCTACACTCAACCACAACCTACAATATCTCAAATCACAAGCGAGAAGATGAAACTACGAACAATACTTCACTGCCTGCTCACTCTTATCATTACTCTTATTTTCCTAAGTACAAATCCTATGAATGGATTTTCTGCAAATACCCATGAACCCTCGTCACCCGCCAGTAAACTGATCGACAAACCATTTTATGAGGCTGTGGCAAACAGTCATCAGCTGGCAGATCGTTTACAAATGCAACTCAGTGGAGTAACGACTTTACCGGGTGATATGGCTACGATCTGGCGACAAACAGCAAAGGGGCACTCCAAAGCATACCCTGTCCTGCTTATACTTCAGATTTGTGTTGTTATCCTGGCCAGATCAGCAACGATTATGAAAAAATCCGGTGCCGATGAAGCTACATT
>JAOZLI010000508.1 GCA_029934915.1 Desulfocapsa sp.
CCTGATACTCGTCTACAAGAATATGACTGAACCGAGACATCAGCGCATCTCGCGGCTGCCCATCTGCAAAACCAAGAACATCGCACTCCCCCTTGAGCAGTGCGATGGCATCCTGGATGATTCGGGAAAAGTCAATATCCTCCCGGGGTGTTTCCACTGTCTGCCTGACCAGAGACCTGCCTGTTAATCGCAATGCCAGGCCGTGGAAGGTGAGCGTTGTAACCCAGGCCATATCTCTCCCTACCAGATCCCGTAGCCTCCGGCGAAGCCCCATTGCCGCGCTCCGATTAAAACAGAGAACCAGAATAGCCTCAGGCCGAACCCGCTTCACTCGAAGAAGATATGCTACCCGATGGGCAACGGTTCTGGTTTTCCCGGCTCCGGGGCCTGCCATGATCAGCATGTTATTGTCTGTTGCTGCTGCAACAATTGACTCTTGAGAGCTGTTATTTAAGTCCTCGACAATTCGCTGATAGGATTGCTCACTGGTAGCTATTTCCAGTAGCTCTTCTTTCCCCGGGAAAAACCGTTGTACAAATTCCTCTTTTTCATCGTTAAAGTATGAGTGCACCAGATTCAGAGCCACACTGACTTTTTTTATGGCGCACCTGGCATACTCATTTATCACATGAACCTGAAAATTCTTCTCAGAATAATGCGTTTTTAAGGGTTCAAAGTTAGCCTTTGTGTACGCCTTGCCCTTGGCCTCCGGATCCATGCTGATAGTCATGGCCTGCCTGAATACCGCCAGCCCCTGCTGCAGTTCAATTACACCCTGTTCGTGCATAAACGTCAGCGCACGCTCAGCTGCTGCCAGTGGGTCTTTTAGTGTTGAAAACAAAACCAGGTCTTTTTTTAATCCCTCAATAATGGCTTCAAGGGTGAATTCAACCAGAAGAGAAGCACTGGCAGAGACCTTTCCTTGTAAAGAGGCCTGAATACACTGTAAAGCCACATAAGCTGCCTGCTGCCGAATACGAACTGTCTTCTGCAAAGATTCCCAGTCCCGGTGCAACATGATGGAAAAGATATTATTCCCTCTGGATTTGATACTGACACTCCCCTTCTGACCTGCGAGCCCCTTACCATCACGGCTCAGGCCACGGAGGACCAGACTCAAACTGCCGGGTGTGCTGTAATCATGGCCAAGATCGATAAGATGCTGGTTGACCTGTCTAAGATCAATCACCACGTTTTCCTCACGATCAGCATCCGGTGAAGTTTCCTGGAGTATTTTCAAGAAATCTCTTTCCACCTGACAAAAGCGTTTGAGCAGTTTTTCCGAGCTCCCCTGCACCTTATAACGGACATAGGCCGAGAGGATTGTCTCTTTGGAAAGCAAACCCATTTCCGCCATATCATAGAGAGTACGTAACACCCGCTGGGTTTCAGTCTC